>DASRTO010000414.1:0-6478 GCA_035655915.1 Anaeromyxobacteraceae bacterium | reverse complement strand
GAGGCGGCCATCGCCCGCTGGCGGCAGCGCAGCGTCCTCGCCATGCCGGAATGCCGGGGCTGCGAGCTCGGCCCCGTGTGCGGCGGCGGCTGCGGCGCCCTCGCCGCTGCCCGGCACGGTGACCCCATGCACGCCGATTGCCGGCCGGTCCGCGAGCTGCTCGGCCTGGGGGCCCGCTACTACGATCTCGGCGCGTAGGGCGGGGCCTCGTCCTGGCTCGTCCCCCGCCGGGGCTCGCGTGGATCCGGCGGCCCTGCCGCCGGCCACAACCCGTAGGGCGGGGGCTCGTCCCCCGCCGGGGCACGACGCGGGTGACCGCCGCCCTCAACATCAGCTCGCCTCACGGGCGCCAGGCCCGTCCGGCGGCGCCTCCTTGGCGCGCTTGGCGGGCCACCCCACCAGCGCGCCGGCGAAGCCGAAGAACAGCCCGGCGGTCCAGACGTTGGAGGTGAGAGGGCAGGTGCCGGTGCGGCAACCGATGAAGTGCGCGTAGGTCGCCCCGCCGGCGGCGCCGAGGACGGCCCCGAGGGCGGTGCGCCAGTGGGCGCGGGCCAGGCGGCGCCGAGCGGTCATGGGCGGGATTTCAGATATTTCTGCGCCGCCAGGGCGGCGATGGTGCCGTCGGCGACGGCGGTGGTGATCTGCCTGAACATCTTGGACCGGATGTCGCCGGCCACGAAGAGGCCGGGCACCGGGGTGGACATGTCCTCGCCGGTCTCGACGTACCCCCACTGGTTCAGCGGCACCAGCCCCTTCACCAGGTCGGTGCGCGGCACGTAGCCGATGAAGACGAAGACCCCGTCGGTGGGGAGGCGCCGCCGCTCCTTCGTCTCGAGGTGCTCGATCTCCAGCTCCTCCAGCGCCTTCTCCCCGTGGAAGCCGCGCGGCTCCGAGCCCCAGATCACCTTGATCTTGGGGTTCTTGAGGGCCTCCTCCGCGGTGGCGGCCTCGGCCTGGAAGTGGTCGAACTGGTGGACGATGGTGAGGCTCCTCGCGAACTGGGTGAGGAAGAGCGACTCCTCCACCGCCGAGTTGCCGCCGCCCACGACGTGGATGTCCTTGCCCTCGAAGTAGGCCCCGTCGCAGGTGGCGCAGTAACTGATGCCGCGCCCCTTGAACGTCGACTCCCCCGGGACCCCCAGCTCGCGGGGCTTGGCGCCGGTGGCGACGATCGCCGCCGGGGCCTCGAGCACCTCCTCCTCGTCGAGCTCGAAGGACTTCACCGGTCCGGCCAGGTCATGCCTGGTGATCTCCACGGCGCGCCGGATCTTCGCCCCGAAGCGCTCCGCCTGCAGGGCGAAGGCCTTGGCGAGGTCGGTCCCCTTCACGTCCTCCGGGAAGCCGGGGTAGTTCGACACCTTGTGGGTGGTCTTCACCTGGCCACCGGGGACGCTCTCGTCGAGCACCACCGTCTTGAGGCGCGCCCGGGCGGCGTAGATGGCGGCGGCGAGGCCCGCCGGCCCCGCGCCCACGATCACCAGGTCGACCTTCTCCGCCACGTCCGTTCCTCCGTGCTAGGCCGCCGCCGCGGTCAGCAGCGCCTCGAGCCGGGCCTTGATGGCGGTCCGCTTGATGTCGTCCCCGGAGAACCGCTCGCCCTCCTCCACCCCATTCCGGAAGAAGACCAGGGTGGGGCTACCGGTCACGCCGAGCTGCTGGGCCAGCTCGCGGTTCCCCTGCCGGAAGATCTTCACGAAGCGGGCCTTGCCGGCGAACTGCTCGGCCAGGGCCTCGAACTTGGGCGCCAGGGCCTCGCAAGGCGGGCACTCCGTCGAGTAGAAGTCGAGCACCACCGGCTGGGTCCGAGAGGCCTCGACCACCTCGGCCTGGTACTCGGCGGCCCGGATCTCCTTCACGTGCTGGGTCATCCTCGAATCTCCTTGCTCCGGGCGGGGACCACGCCTGCTCGCGCCGGCCGGCCCGCCAGGAAGAAATCAGCTCTGTCGCGGTATCCTGCCGAGATGGCTCGCCGCGCTGCCTCCTCCGCGCCGACCTAGTCGTGGCAGCCGGAGACGAGGCGGGAGGCCTTGGCGCAGCACTGCGCGGCCTTCTCGGGCGCGCAGCAGGCCTTCTCGATCCGGGTGAGGAGCTTCATCTCGGGTTCTCCCTGTCTCACCGTTGGAGCCCGGGGCCCGGCGGAGGGTTCGCGCCGGCTCACGACTTGAGCGTCTGCTCCAGCTTGCCCTTGAGCCGCCTGGCCTCGTCGCAGTCCTCGCAGGGCGCGTCCGGCTTCTTGGCGTGGACCTGACAGGTGGAGATGCAGTTGGCGAGCGACTGCACCATGATGCGGACCTCCTTCGGCGAGAGGTCCAGGTGGGTCATCTTCTCCATCGCGCTCATCGATACCCCCTGACGGTGAGGGATAGCACCATCACCCCGCCCTTGCGGTACGGCTCGGTGCGCTCGAGCACCTCGACGGCCCGGAAGCCTGCGTCCCGGATGGTGCCCAGGTACTCCGCCTCCGGGATCGCGCCACCATAGCACGCGGCCCAGGCGGCGGGGTCTTCCCTGACGGAGGCCGGCAGCTCCTCCAGGGCCACCACGTCCGACACCACGAACCGCCCGCCCGGCCCGAGGATCCGGTGGATCTCCCGGTAGACCGCCCCCTTGTCGGGCGCGTGGTTGATGGTGCAGTTGGAGATCACCGCGTCGGCGGCTCCGTCCGGAAGGTCCAGGGAGGCGAGGTCGCTCTTCACGAAGCAGGCGTTGCCGAGGAAGGGAGGCCGCGAGGCCCGGGCCGCCGCCAGCATCTCGTCGTTGCCGTCCACGCCGACGGCCAGCCCGGACGGGCCGACCCGCCCGGCGGCCCGCACCACGTCGGCGCCGCGCCCGCAGCCCAGGTCCACCACCACCTCCCCGGTCCGCAGGCCGGCGAGGTCCAGCGCCGAGCCGCAGGAGAGGGCGCAGCACGAGGTCGCGAGCGCCCCGTAGCGGCGGTTCACCGCCTGGGCCAGCGTCTCCACCGCGGGCACTGGCCCGGTCTTCGCCTCCGTCGTTCCCGCCATGCGCTCCTCCTCCGTCCTTCGGGGCCCCTGGTGGGAGCCAGGCACGCCGGAGGCGATTCGACTCCTTCCCGGCCCGCCGGTCGCCCTCCTGGAAGGGGCCCTCCCCCGCGGGACGCGCCGGCGCCGCGTTTTGCGTTGACCGCTGCGGCGGCCCTGGCGTAGTCGATGGCATGCGCCTCGGGCCGGCTCGCCGCTCCCTCCTCCTCGCCGCGCTGGGAGCGCTCGCCGCTTGCGCGCCTCGCCCCCCGGCCTGGGAGGTCGAGAACCCGGTGCGGCCGCTCCCGGCGGCGCCGCTGGGCTCTCCGGTGGACCTGGCCCAGGTCCCGTTCCGCGTGACACCGGAGAAGGTCCGCCTGGGCCGGTGGCTCTTCTACGACACTCGCCTCTCCGACGACGGCCAGGTCTCCTGCGGGACCTGCCACCAGCCCCGCTTCGGCTTCTCCGAGGACGAGCCGGTCTCCACCGGGGTCCGGGGGCTCAAGGGCAACCGCCGCGCGCCACCCATCCTCAACTCCGCCTTCACCGTCTACCCCGTCTACTTCTGGGACGGGCGCGCCTCCACCCTCGTCGCCCAGGCCAAAGGGCCAATGGAGAACCCGGTGGAGATGGGCATGACCCACGACCGCATCGTCCTCACGGTGCGAGGCATCGCCTCCTACCGGCGCTACTTCCGCCAGGCCTTCGGCGACGACCGCATCGACATCGACCGGGTGGCCGAGGCCATCGCGGCCTACGAGGCCACCCGCCTCTCGGGCAACTCCCCCTTCGACCGCTTCGACGACGGCGACCCGGCAGCGCTCGACGCCCGGCAACGGCTGGGACACCTCCTGTTCTTCAACCGGGCCGGCTGCAACCAGTGCCACCTCGGCCCGAACTTCACCGACGCCCGCTTCCACAACCTGGGCGTGGGTTGGCGCGAGCCGGCCGCCGGCGCCGACCCGCGGACCGGCTTCGCCGACCCGGGCCGCTTCGCCGTCACCGGCGCGGAGCGGGACCGGGGCGCCTTCAAGACCCCGACCCTGCGCGAGGTGGCGCGGCGCCCTCCCTACATGCACGACGGCTCGGTGCCCACGCTGCGGGAGGTGATCCGCCTCTACGACCGCGGCGGGATCCGGAACCCCTGGCTGGCGAGCGAGATGAAGCCGCTCCGGCTCTCCCCGGAGGAGATCGACGCGCTGGTGGCGTTCCTGGAGGCCCTTTCCGGCGAGGGGTTCCACGACGTCCCGCCCACCTCCTTCCCCATGTGAAGGCCCGGGGCGCACGCGGCGTGGCGCCGGGCCCGCCGGGGTGCTAGGTTCCCGCGCCATGCCAGGGACCCGCACCGGGGTCGACGCCCCGCCGCACGGCCTGCGCCGGCCGGCGCTGCTGTGGGCGCTGCTCCACGTCCCCCTGGCGCTGCTGCTCTTCGCGCCGTCGATCCGGCTCCTGTTCGCGGACCTTCCCGCCGGCTTCCAGCTGGCGCTCGGGCCCGCCCTGGTGGTGCAGGGGGCGGGGCTGGCCCTCCTCGCCTTCGCCCTCGGGCTTCCCTTCTCCGGCCGGCCCGGCCTCTACCGGGTGGCCGCGCCAGCCCTGGTGGCGCTGGGCCTGGCGGTCCTGGCCCTCGACGCCCAGATCTTCCTCGGCACGAGCTTCCACCTGAACCGCTTCGTGCTGCGCTCGCTGTTCCAGCCCTCGGCGCTGCGCGAGATCGGCATCCCGACCCGGGAGGCGGCCGTGGCGGCCGCGGTGGGACTGGCGTTCATCGCCGCCGACGTCGCCGCTGGCGCCTGGTTCCTCCGGCGCTTCGCCTCGCCCTGCCGCGCCTGGCCGCTCCTCGTCCTGCTCGCCGGCGCGGTGGTGACCGAGCGGGTCTACGCCGGGGTCCTGGCCTGGGCCTGCGGCGGCCCGGTCCTGGCCGCCAGCCAGGCCCTGCCGCTCCAGGTGCCGCTGCCCCTGGGCCCTGCCCTGGATCGCCTCACCGGCCGGCCGGCCGACCCCCTCGCCGGGTCCCTGCTCGGCGAGGCGCCCGGGCCGCCTCCTCCCGGGGCGCCCCCGGACTCGATCCGCTTCCAGCGCCGGCCCGACGTGGTGCTGGCGCTGGTGGAGAGCCTGCGGTCGGAGTTCGTCGACGCCGAGACCATGCCGCGTACCTGGGACCGGGCCCGATCGGGCGCGGTCTTCGAGCGGCACGTCTCGGCGGCCAGCTCCACCGCCTACTCGATGTTCGGCCTGCTCTACGGGCTCGAGGCCCGCCACACCGAGGCGGTGCTGGAGAGCGGCCGGCCGCCGCTGCTCTTCGGCGCGCTCCGCGCCAACGGCTACCGGATCCGCGTGCTGGCCGCCTCCTCGGTGGACTGGATGGGGCTCAAGGACGCGGCCTTCGCGGAGGTGCCGGGCGACCTGGAGACCGCCTTCCCCGGCGCCACCGGTGCCGAGCGCGACGAGGTGCTCATGGCGCGGGCCCGCGCCTTCCTGGAGGGCGCCGGCGAGGAGCCGTTCTTCCTGGTGCTCTTCTTCGACGGCACGCACTTCGGCTACAGCTATCCACCTCGCTCGGCCCGGTTCGGGCCTGTCTGGGACGGCCAGCGGAGCCTGGAGGCGACCCGGCTCCCGGGGGAGATGGTGGAGCGGCGGGCCCGCAACGCCGCCTACGAGGTGGACTGGAAGCTCGACGAGCTCTTGCGGATGGTGGAGGCCCGGCGGGGCCGGCGGCCGCTGGTGTTCGTCACCGGCGACCACGCCGAGGAGTTCAAGGAGCGCGGCCGGCTGGGGCACGGCTCGGGCGTGACCCGCGAGCAGGTCCACGTCCCCATGGTGGTGCTGGGGGACGGCGTCGCCGCGGCGGCCCACCAGGGCGCCACCAGCCACGCCGACTTCGTGCCCACCCTCTTCCGCCTGCTCGGCGACCGCACCCCGCCCGAGCGGTACTCCCAGGGCGCCGACATGTTCCAGGCCTCGCCCGATCGTTTCGTCTTCACGACGATGGGGTGGCGGCCGGTCGGCGCCCTGGTGTCGCGCGATCTCAAGGTGTCCTTCGGCGGCCCGCAGGGGACGGTGGTCACCGACTTCGCCGATCGCCCGCTGGCCGACGGCAGCGCCCGCGCCGCCGCCCGGATGCAGGACCTGCTGCGGGCCCTCGGCCGCTCGCCGGCCGTGGCCATGAGACCCTGAGGGCCGGCGGCCCGGCCTTTTCCTCCGGCGAGACCGGGGCCTCCCTCCGGCTACACGCGGGGCACCACTGGGCGGTCGGCCCCGGCCACCAGCCGGTCCAGGATCCAGCTGGCCACGCTCACCACCAGCCCGCCCAGCACCGCCGCCCACAGGCCCCGCACCCCGAAGCCCAGGCCCAGCGCGCCCGAGAGCGCGGCGGTGAGCCAGAGCATGAGCCCGTTCACCACCCACCAGAAGAGCCCCAGGGTGACGAGGAGCAGCGGCAGCGAGAGGATCAGGATGAGCGGCCGCACCACCGCGTTCACCGCCGCGAACACCACCGC
>DASRTO010000413.1:0-10298 GCA_035655915.1 Anaeromyxobacteraceae bacterium | reverse complement strand
TGCAGGTGGAGCACGAGGTGGTGGCCGGGGCCTGGGTGCCCCTGCCCTTCCAGGAGGACCTGGTGCTGCAGGTCCCGCTGGAGGAGCGCTACGACGAGGCGGTGCGGCGGCTGGGGCTCACCCCCGGTGGCTTCACGGTCGGCGGAGGGGGAGCCCAGGCCTGATCGCGGCAGTCGCTTGCCGCGAGCCCACCGAGGTAGGGCGGGGGCTCGTCCCCCGCCGGGAGCACACGGCGACGGCACAAGGCCCCGCCCCACGGGATCGTGGCGACCGGGCACGGCCATGAGCCCGGGGGTCCGGGCCTCAAGCCGCATCCAGCCGCTCCACCAGGAGCGGCAGTTCCCGGATGCTCTCCAGCCAGTGCCGCGGCCCGGCCGGCTCGAGGCAGGCCCGGGTGCAGGCGCCCCACAGCGCCGCGGCGGTGACCACGCCGGCGGCGTTGCCGGCCGCCACGTCGTGCGGCGAGTCCCCCAGGAACAGCGCCTCGGCGGGTGGACGCGAGAGCCCCTCCAGCGCGCGCAGCACCGGCTCCGGATCGGGCTTGGGCCGCAGCACGGTGTCGGCTGCCACCACCACGTCCACGAAGGGCAGGAGCCCCACGTGGGCCAGGGTGCGCCGGGCCGGGACGAGGAACTTGCTGGTGACGATCGCCACCGGGTGGCCACGCGCCTTGAGCCGGGAGACGGTCTCCACCGAGCCCTCGAAGGCCCGGGTCATTCGGTCGTGGTTCGCCTGCTGGTGCGTGCGGTAGCGGTCCACCACCGCCTCGAGGTCCGCCGGCGCCACGAACTCGCCCAGCTGGACCCGCAGCGGCTTGCCCATGCCGGCGATCCACTCCGCCTCGGTGGGCCGGCGCCCGGGGCACCCGTCGAAGGCGGCCCGCATCGAGGAGAGGATGAGGTCCACCGTGTCGACCAGCGTACCGTCGAGGTCGAAGAGGAGCGCCAGCCGCGGAGGGGTCACCGCGCCCCTCAGCGCCGCACGTCGACGACCAGGCGGCCGCGGACCTGGCCCGCCAGCACCCGCTCCGCCGCCGGAATGACCTCGCCGAGGCCGATCTCCCGGGTCATGGACTCGAGCTTCCCTGGGTCGAGGTCGCTCGCCAGACGGGACCAGGCCTCGCGGCGCAGCGCCATCGGGGCCATCACGCTGTCGATCCCGTAGAGGGTCACGCCCCGCAGGATGAAGGGGGCCACCGTGGCCGGGAAGTCCATCCCGCCGGCCAGGCCGCAGGCGGCCACCGCCCCCCGGTACTTCACCTGGGCGCAGGCGTTGGCCAGGGTCTGGCTCCCCACCGCGTCCACCACCGCCGCGTAGCGATCCCGCTGCAGCGGCTTGCCCGGGGCAGCCAGCTGGGCCCGGTCGACGATCTCCGCCGCCCCGAGCGCGCGGAGGTAGTCGCCCTCCTGCGGCCGGCCGGTCGAGGCCACCACCCGGAATCCGCGCGCCGCCAGGAGCGCCACCGCCACGCTCCCCACCCCGCCGGCGGCGCCGGTGACCAGCGCCTCGCCCTGCTCCGGCCGGACGCCGTGGCGCTCCAGGGCCAGCAGGCACAGCATGGCGGTATAGCCGGCGGTTCCGATGGCCATGGCCTGGCGGGTGGTGAAGGCCGCCGGAAGCGGCACCAGCCAGTCGCCCGGGACCCGGGCCCTCGCCGCCAGGCAGCCCCAGTGCGCCTCGCCGGCGCCGTAGCCGTTCAGCACCACCCGATCGCCCTTGGCGAAGCGGGGGTCCCCGCTGGCCTCGACCACCCCGGCCCCGTCGATGCCCGGCACCATGGGGAACCGGCGCACCACCGGCGAGCGCCCGGTGAGGGCCAGCGCGTCCTTGTAGTTGACGGTGGACCACTCCACCGCGACGGTCACGTTCCCCTCGGGGAGCCGCGACTCGTCCACCTCCGCCACCTTCGCCTGCTGGCCGGCATCGGTCTTCTCGATGAGGATGGCTCGGAACACGGGGTACCTCCGGCGCCTCGGGGGCGCGGCGAGGCCTCCCTTCTACCGCCTCCGCCGGTGCCGAGGCCAGCGACCCGGCAGCGGCTCCGCCGGGGCCGGGCCCCGGGGCGGCGTCACGGGCGCAGCGTGGCCTTCAGGCGGCGCGGGTCGAGGAGTCGGCGATGCCTGCGCACCTCCCGGGGCGATGCTACATTCCCGCCACCGGCGAGGGGCCGGTCCCATGGTCCGCACCGAACCCGACCGCGAGCTGGCCGTCTGGGCCGCCAGCGCCATCCACGGCGCCCTCGACGCCTACCAGCAGGCCTTCCGCGCCATCACCCTCCGGGCTCGCGAGCGCTTCGCTCGGCGCGACTGGAAGGGGGCGCAGCGGGATGCCATGGAGCGGCTCGACCTGCGGGACCAGCACGTCGGCCGGGTGGTGGCCGAGATCCGGCAGCTCCTCGGCGGCTCCGTCGAGGATCGCGTCCTGTGGGCCCGCATGAAGGCCACCTACCTGGGCCTGGCGGGGCGCCGGCCGGACGCGGAGATCGCCGAGACCTTCTACAACTCGGTGACCCGGCGCGTGTTCTCCACGGTCGGGGTCGACCCGCGCATCGAGTTCCCGGCCGCCGAGATGGGGCCCCCGCTCCCCGAGCCGGGGCGGCCGGGGTTCCGGAGCTGGCCGGCGCGCGGGTCCACCGCCGACCTCATGGAGGCGCTCCTCTCCGGCCTCGACCTGGGGGCGCCCTGGCGCGACCTCGCCGGCGACGCGCGCCGGGCCGCCGAGGCCGTCGAGCGCCGGGTCCGCGAGGGCGAGAGCCCCCAGCCACTCAAGGCCGTCGACGCCCTGCCCTGCGTCTTCTACCGGGGCAAGGGCGCCTACGTCGTGGCCCGGCTCCGCCTGGGGACCCTCGACGCCCCCCTGATCCTGGCGCTGCTCCACGAAGAGGGCGGGGTGCGGCTCGACGCGGTGCTCACCTCCGCGCAGGACGCGAGCGTGGTCTTCAGCTTCACCCGCAGCTACTTCCACGTGCTCGTGGACCGGCCGCGCTCGGTGGTCGACTTCCTCAAGTCGATCCTGCCGCAGAAGCGCCTCTCCGAGCTCTACATCGCGGTGGGGTACCACAAGCAGGGCAAGACCGAGCTGTACCGGGAGATCCTGCAGCACCTGCGCGGCGCCGACGAGCGCTTCGGACGGGCCCGCGGCGACCGGGGGCTGGTGATGGCGGTGTTCACCCTCCCCTCGCTCGACATGGTCTTCAAGGTCATCCGCGACCGCTTCGCCTACCCCAAGACCATCACCCGGGCGGAGGTGGTGGCCAAGTACCGCTTGGTCTTCCGGCACGACCGGGCCGGACGGCTCGTCGACGCGCAGGAGTTCGAGCACCTGGCCTTCCCGCGGGAGCGCTTCGCGCCCGACCTGCTGGAGGAGCTCCTCGGGGAGTGCGGCGAGACGGTGGTGCTCAACGGCGACATGGTGGACGTGAAGCACCTCTACGCCGAGCGGCGCGTCATGCCGCTCAACCTCTACCTGCGCGAGATGGACCGGCACAGCGCGCGCGCCGCGGTGCTGGACTTCGGGCAGGCCATCCGCGACCTGGCCGCCACCAACACCTTCCCCGGCGACCTGCTGCTCAAGAACTTCGGGCTGACCCGCAGCGGCCGGGTCATCTTCTACGACTACGACGAGCTGACGCTGCTCACCGACGTGAACTTCCGCGACATGCCGCGGGCCCGCGACGGCGACGAGGAGATGGCCTCCGAGCCCTGGTTCTACGTGGGCGAGCGCGACGTGTTCCCGGAGGAGTTCCTCCCCTTCCTGGGCCTGCCCGACGGCCTCCGCGAGGCCTTCCTCGAGGCCCACGGCGAGCTGCTGAGCGCCGGCTTCTGGCGCGCCATGCAGGAGCGCCACCGCGCCGGCGAGATCGTGGACATCTTCCCCTACCACCAGCGCCACCGGCTCCCGGTCCACCCGGCGCCGCCGGCGCGGGAGGCGCGGCCGTGACCGACCTCCGCCGCTTCTTCCGCCGCGACCGGTTCGCGGCCCTCGCCGGGGCGCGGCTGGTGGAGGTCCGGCCCGGCTTCGCCCGGGCCCGCCTCCGGGTCGGGGCCGAGCACCTGAACGGCGTCGACGTGGCCCAGGGCGGCGCCATCTTCACGCTGGCCGACCTGGCCTTCGCCGCCGCCTGCAACTCGCACGGGACGGTGGCGGTGGCGGTGAACGCCAGCATCTCCTTCGTCAAGGCGGCCGGCCCGGGCTGGCTGCTGGCCGAGGCGCGCGAGGTGTCGCTCTCGCCCCGGCTCTCCTCGGTGACCGTGCACGTGCGGGAGCGGGAGGGCGCCCTGGTGGCGGTCTTCCAGGGGATGGCCTACCGCAAGAAGGAGACGCTGGCCGAGGTGGAGCGGGCCCGGCCGCGCCCGACGAGCCCCCGCCCTACTCGAGATCGAGGGCCCGGTAGGCGCCCTGGGCGTCGATGACCGTCCCCCACACCTTGTGCGAGGCCTGGTGCTCGGAGGGCCCGAAGGTGAGCGGGGTGCCGATGCCGATGTCGAGCCCCTTGATGCTCTCCAGCGCGTCGACCAGGGTGTCGGTGTTGAGGTTCCTGCCGGCGCGCTTGAGCCCCTCGACGAGGAGGTTGGCGGCCAGGTAGCCCTCCAGCGACACGAAGTCCGGCTTCTCCGCCGGCGCGTAGCGCTGCAACGCCTGCCGATACTTGATGATGGCGGTGGCGGCGGAGGTGGGCAGGGGCACCACCTGCGTCACCACCACCCCCTCGGCGTAGCGCGGCCCGAGCTGCATCAGCTCCTCCGCCAGCTCGTTGGAGCCCACGAAGGACACCGAGGTGAAGACCAGGTCCATCCGCTCGTCCTTGAGCTTCTGGACGAAGCGCGCCGCGGCCTTGTAGGTGGGCACCATCACCACCGCCCGGATCCTGGAGGCGTGGCTCTTGATCACCTTCACCGCGTCGGCCACGTCGGTGGTGTTTCGCTTGTAGCCCACGCGGATGATGGTGGCCGGGTCCCGCCGGTACTTGCGCATCATGGCGGCCACGCCCTCGTAGCCGGCGTCGCCGTAGGCGTCCTCCTGGGCGAAGACCGCGATCTGGGCCGGCTTGATGCGCCTCACCTCCACCAGGTACTTCACCTGGGCCGCGGTCTCCTCCGGATAGCTGGCGCGGTAGTTGAAGACGAAGCGGTCGGGCGGGTCGTTCCGGAGGAGCTTGGCGCCGGTGAAGGCCCCGAAGAAGATCACGCCCTTGTCGAGCACGTAGGGGAGGACCTCCTTGGTAGTGGGCGTGCCCACGTCGCCGACGATGGCGAACACCTTGCGCCGCTCGATGAGCTCGCGCAGCGCCACCTTGGCGCGCTCCGGCTCGTACCCGTCGTCCATGGCCACCAGGGAGAGCTTGCGGCCGTTCACGCCGCCGGCCTCGTTCTGGAGGGCGAAGGCCACGTCGATGCCGACCTTCATCTGCCGGCCCAGCTCCTTGGCGGGCCCGGAGAAGGCGGCGCTCTGCCCGAAGATCACCTCGGTCTCGGTGACGCCGTTCGCCTGGGCCGGCGCGGCCGCCGGCGCCAGCAGCGCCGCCAGCCCGGCCAGGGCGGCGCCTCGGATGGAGCGGGCAGGGGGCATGGCGTGCTCTCCGTTCACTCCAGGTCGATGGCCTTCCAGGTGCCGTCCGGCTGCAGCTGGGTCCCCCACACCTTGTGCGACCCCTGGTGGTCGGCGGGGCCGAAGGTGATGGGGGTGCCGATGCCGAGGTCCACGCCCTGGATGCTCTCGAAGGCCCCCACCAGCCGCTCGTTGTCGAGCTCCTTGCCAGCGCGCCGCAGCGCCTCGATGAGGATGTTGCCGACGATGTACCCTTCGAAGGTGAGGAAGCCCGGCTTCTCGCCGATGGCGTGCTTCTCCAGGGCCGCCTGGTAGCGCAGCGCCGCAGTGGCCTTGGAGGTCGGCAGGGGGACGATCTGGGTCACCACCACCTCGGAGGTGTATCCCGGGCCGGCGCCGGTGAGGGCGTCGGCCAGCTCGTTGGCGTCAACGGCCGACACGTTGGTGAAGACCAGGCCCAGGCCCCGGTCCTTGGCCTGCTGGATGAACTGGATGGCGGCCTGGTAGGTGGCCACCATCACCACCGCCTTGACCTTGCCCTGCTCCTTCCTGAAGCGCGCCACGGCCTCGGAGACGTCGGCGCTGTTGCGCTGGTAGGTGGCCCTCACCATCTCGGCCGGATTGCGCCGGTAGCGGCGCAGCTGTTCCTCCACCCCGGCCAGCCCGGCCTCGCCGAAGGCGTCGTCCTGGTAGAAGACCCCGATCTGGCGCGGTTCGACGCGGCGCACGTCCACCAGGTAGCGCACCGCGGCGGCGGTCTCCTCGGCATAGCTCGGCCGGTAGTTGAAGACGTACCGGTCGGGCGGGCTCTTGCGCAGGATGGGGGCGCCGGAGAGGGCTCCGAAGAACACCACCTTCTTCGCCATCACGAGGGGGATGCTCACCGCCGCCGTCGGCGACCCCACGTTGCCCACGATGGCGAAGACCTTGCGCTGGTCCAACAGCTCTCGCATCACCTGCCGGGTGCGCTCCGGCTCGTAGCCGTCGTCGAGCGCCATGAGCCTGAGCTTGCGGCCGTGCACGCCTCCGGACTCGCTGGCCACCGCGAAGGCAACCTCCAGCCCGGTCCGCATGCCGCGCCCCAACTCCTTGGTGGCGCCGGAGAACGGGGAGGACATGCCGAAGACCACCTCGGTGTCGGAGACCCCCGCCACCGGGCCGCTGGCGGGCGCCACCGCCATGGTGGGCGTGGGCAGCGGCGCCTGCTCCCGGTTCGGCTCGCTGCGGAAGGCGCGCCACAGGCCCGCCACCAGCACGATCGCTACCAGCGCGCCCACGGCCACGCCGGCGTAGAGCAGGCTCCGCGACGAGCCCGGCCCGCCAGGGGGCGAGGCCGGCGGCCGGGCCGGCCCCGGGACGGCAGTGCTGGGCCTCTGGGACGGGTCGGATGGGGGCGAAACGTTCAGGTTCAGCGCCACGGAAGCCTCCCGAGCCTGCGCCACTCGTGCGTCGAGACCGGCGTTTCCGGTCGAGAGTATCCCCCGCCGCGCCTCGATGCCAAGATCGGGAGCCCCCGAAATGCTCCGGTCGCGGCACTAGTTCGGCAGCTCGGCCCGGGCCTTGGCCCGCGCGGCGCGCTCGGCCCGATCGAGCCCCTGGCGCGTCACCAGGAAGCGGACCCGCCCCACCCCGCGCTCGGTCTCGAGGTCCGCCTCGAATCCCGGTCCGGTGATGGCGCCCAGCGCGAACGACCGGCCCAGGTTGCGCACCTGGCCCTCCGCCCGCTCCAGCATCACCTCGCCCCGGGGCTGGCCCCCCCGCTGCAGCTCCACCGCCACCTGGTACAGGCTCATGGCCATCTCGGAGGTCAGCGGCACCGAGCTGAAGAGCACGGAGATGAGCTGCCAGTAGGGTGGCCCTGCGGCGGACACGCCGGTGATTGTACCCCGCGCCCTCGTGCGGCGGTCACCGATCCGCCAGCGCGGTGAGGACCTCCACCCCGCTGGCGGTGACGGCCACCGTGTGCTCCTCCTGCGCTGCGCGCCTCCCGTCGGCGGTCGCCGCGGTCCAGCCGTCGGACCACTCCAGGTGGCGCCAGGTCCCCATGGTGAGCATGGGCTCGATGGTGAAGGTCATCCCCTCCTCCATCAGCCGGGCGGCCCTGGGGTCGTAGTAGTGGAGCACCTGCGGCTCGAGGTGGAACTCCTCGCCGATGCCGTGACCGCAGAAGGCCCGCACCACCCCGTAGCCCAGGGCCGAGGCGTGGCTCTCGATGGCCCGGCCGATGTCGGAGAGGGGGCGTCCGGGACGCACGGCGGCGATGCCGCGCTCCAGGGCCTCGCGGGTGGCCCGCATGAGGCGGCGCGAGGCCTCGTCCACCTCCCCCACCGCGAAGGTGCCGCAGCAGTCGCCGTGGACGCCGCCGAGGTAGATGGTCACGTCCACGCTGACGATGTCGCCGGCCTGGAGCGGCCGGTCGTCGGGGATGCCGTGGAGGATCACCTCGTTCACCGAGGTGCACACCGACTTGGGGAAGCCCCGGTAGTTGAGGGTGGAGGGGTAGCCGCCCCGGGCCAGGTAGGCGGCGTGGGCCACAGCGTCGATCCGATCGGTGGTGACGCCGGGGCGGACGGCGCGCCCGCACTCGGCCAACACCTCGGCGGCGGCCCGCCCGGCCCGGCGCATGCGCCGCAGGCGCTCCACCGGGTCGGCGATGCGCGGCGCCGGCCGCGGCCGCCCGGTGGCGGCGTAGTCCGGGCGCGGGATCCCCGGCGGGACCTCGCGGCGGGGGCTCACCACCCCGGGGCGCACCGCCCCGGGGCGCAGCCCCGCCGGCGGGCTACCGGCCTCCGAGTCCGCGTCGCGGTGGCACTTCTTGTACTTGCGGTCGCTGCCGCACCAGCAGGGGGCGTTGGGCGGGAGGCCGCGGGTCATTGGGGCACTCTAGCCGAGGGCCGCCGCGGCCGCTCGTCGCCCCTCCCCAAGAACGACGACGAGGTATGATGCCGCCCTCCCGCATCCCCGGCCGCCCGGCCACGAGGTCCTTTCGATGCCCGCTCCCACCGTCTCCGAGCTCCTCCCGCCCAGCCGGCTGCTCCTCGGACCCGGCCCGAGCATGGTGCACCCGCGCGTGCTCAAGGCCATGTCCACGCCGCTGCTGGGCCACCTCGACCCCAAGTTCCTGGAGATCATGAACGAGGTGCAGGGGCTCCTGCGGACGGTGTTCCAGACGCAGAATCCCTTCACCATCGCCATCTCCGGCACCGGCTCGGCCGGCATGGAAGCGGCGCTGGTGAACCTCGTCGAGCCCGGCGACACGGTGGTGGTGGGCGTGAACGGCGTCTTCGGCGGCCGCATGGCCGACATCGTGGGGCGCTGCGGCGGCAAGCTGGTGAGGCTGGAGGTCCCCTGGGGCCAGGTCTTCCCGCGGGAGGCCATCGCCGAAGCCCTGAAGAAGCACGCCCCGGTGAAGGCGGTGTGCCTGGTTCACGCCGAGACCTCCACCGGCGCGCAGCAGCCGCTGGACGGCCTGGGCAGGCTCTGCCGCGACGCCGGGGCCATGCTGGTGGTGGACGCGGTCACCTCGCTGGGAGGCATCCCGGTGGGGGTGGATGCCTGGGAGGCCGACGCGGTCTACAGCGGCGCCCAGAAGTGCCTCTCCTGCCCGCCCGGCCTGGCTCCGCTCACCCTCTCGCCGCGCGCCATCGAGGTCATCAAGGCGCGCAAGGCCAAGGTGCAGTCCTGGTACCTGGACTGCGGCATGATCGCGGATTACTGGGCCGAGGGGAGGCGCGTCTACCACCACACCGCGCCGATCTCCATGGTCTACGCGCTCCGCGAGGCGCTGCGGCTGGTGGTGGAGGAGGGCCTGGAGGCCCGCTTCGCCCGCCACCGCCGCCACTCGGCGGCGGTGATGGCCGGCCTGGCCACGCTGGGCTGCGCCCCGCAGGCCCAGGAGGGGCACCGGCTGGCCTCGCTCAACTGCGTCACCGTGCCGGCCGGGGTGGACGAGGCGGCAGTGCGCAAGGCGCTGCTCCACGAGTTCAACATCGAGATCGGCAGCGGTCTCGGGCCGCTCGCCGGCAAGGTATGGCGCGTCGGCCTGATGGGCGAGTCCTCCACGCAGGCAAACGTCCTGGCGGTGCTGGCGGCGCTGGAGCAGGCCCTGCGCAGGCAGGGGAAGGCGGTCGAGCCCGGCATCGCCACCGCCGCGGCCCTGAAGGCCTACGCCCGGTCCTGACCGCCCGCGGGCTGGAGCGAGGGGTTGCCGGACACGACGCCGTGGACCGCCTTCGACGCGCCGGCCGGACTGCCCTGTGGTGCCTCGCCGCGCTGACCCTCCTGGCGGCGGCCTGGGGCCTGCTGGTCCGCCCCTGGCACCGGTACTGGGGCGCCACCGCCGAGGAGGTGGCGCGCCCGATGCCTGGCGACCAGATCGTTCCGGACCCGCCCCACGCCTCGACCCGGGCGGTGACGATCGCGGCCCGGCCCGATGAGATCTGGCCCTGGCTGGCGCAGATGGGGAGGGGGCGGGGCGGCCTCTACAGCGTCGACTGGCTGGACATCCTCTTCGGGGTCCTGGACGGGCCGAGCAGCGATCGGGTGCTACCCCAGTTCCAGGACCTCCGGGCCGGGGACGTCATCCCGCTGGGCGGCTCGCCCGGCTGGCCGGTGGCGCTCGCCGAGCCGAACCGGTTCCTGCTCATCGAGATCCACCAGGAGGGATACGCCGTGACCCAGTCGTGGGGCCTCTATCCGGCCGGCCCGGAGACCACCAGGCTGGTGCTGCGCGTCCGCGGGCGCGGTCCGCC
>DASRTO010000412.1:0-7560 GCA_035655915.1 Anaeromyxobacteraceae bacterium | reverse complement strand
CTCGGTCAGCGCGGCGCTGACGTTGAGGTCGAGGGCGATGGCCAGCAGGTAGGCCGCCAGGGAGAGCGTGCCCAGGCCCTGGCCCAGGCTCATGGCCAGCACCAGGAAGACGGGCTTGGGCGAGACGATGGAGAGGACCATCAGGCCGACGGCGCCGAGGGTGGCCGCCGACGCGAGGTAGGTGAGGCGCTTCACCTGGAGGTGCTTCACGGCCTGGCCTCCTTCCCGTCCTGGGCCCCGGCCTGGGCGGTCTTCTTGGGCCGCCGCTGGAGCGCCAGGGGGTGCACGTTCTCGCCGCCGTGGCAGTCGAGGCAGCTCATCTCGCCGGCGCGGATGTCGGCCAGGAGCCCCTGGTGCGGCTCGACGGCCAGCCAGCCCGGGGCCGCGGTCGAGTGGCACTGGGTGCAGGTCCCGTTCTTCATCGGCCTGTAGAGGTGGATGGGCGGACCGCCCTCGCCGTCCGGGCCGGTGTTGGCGTACTCGGTGACGTAGTAGTAGAGGTGCTTCAGGCCGTTCAGCTTGGTGGTGACGGCGCCGAACATCGAGTAGTCGGCGTGACAGGTGTAGCAGCTCTGCTCGCCGAACCGGCTGTTCCGGCTGTGGATGGCGGCCAGGCTGGTCGACTTCGGGTCCTCGGCGTCGCGGATGTAGGGCGCCATGACGTGGCACGATCCGCAGAATGGGCGCTTCAGCGTGTACTCGTACCCGGCGATGTTGCCGGTGAGCGCCACGCCGAGCGGCATGACCCCCAGGCCGACCAGCAAGAGCACCTTGGTGAGCCGCCCCAGCGGCGGGCGTCGGATGAGGTACCAGGCGATGATGGCCACCGAGACCGCTGCGCTGGCCAAGGCGGCGAGCTTGAGGAGCTTTTCCACCGAGTCGATGTTCGCCATGCGGGGCCGGGCTCTACCATGCCGCGCGCACGGAATTCAACCCCGCGGCCCGCCGCCGGCGACGGCGGCAGGGAGCAGCGAGGCCACCCTGTCAGGTACCGGCTCGCTTTCCGCCCACCGCTCCCGATGACGGCGTTGTAAGCTGCTCGCGGGAGGGGAAGCGCCGCGGCAGCCGAGTCCGGCTGGCCCCTCGTCCCTGCGACCAGGGAAGCCATGGTGGATCGTGCCGAGACCGAGGCCCCGGGTGTGGCCACCGCCCGAATGCCGGCCGCGGGCGAAGCCGGGTCGCGCCAGCGCGGTGGGCTGGCGGTCGAGCTGGCACGTGAGGGTCAGCGCCCCGACCTGACCCTGGTCTCGGAGCGGCTCGGCCGGGATGCGGCGGCTCTCCTGGTGCCCTACCTGGAGCACAGCGGCGCCACCCACCAGGACCTGGTGGAGGTGACGCAATCCTCGCCGGAGCCGCCGCCCTTCCTCGACGGCCTGCGGCGGGCCGAGAAGGTGCTCGGACCCGAGCTGCTGCGGGAGGTGATCGGCCGCCTGGGCTGGTCGCGCCTCGGCTGCGGCTTCTCGGCCGAGCCCCGGGTCGGGATGAGCGTCGGGGGCAGCTTCCCCTTCGTGGTGGCGCCGGCCGCGGCGCAGCTCCTTTCCCGCATCCCCGGGGCGGAGACGATCTGGCGCCGCCACCTCATCGTCGCCCACGGGGGGCCCCAGGGGATCGACGCCGCCGCCACCTCCGACGAGAAGGTCCAGCGCTTTCGCCGCTACAACCTGAACCACGCCGCCCTCCTCGACGAGATCCTGGCGGTGGCGCCCCTGGACGAGGCCAAGGCCAGGAAGGTCCTGGCGATGACGGAGCACGTGGTCGCCGACTTCGTCGCGCTCTTTGGCGAGACGGACGACGACGCCCAGCGGGTGGCGGCGGTGCATCAGAGGCTCCGCGGGCTCGTGGAGGAAGGCCTGGCCCGGGACCGAGCCGGCGGGGCCCCCTCCGCCGAGACGGTGCGGCGCGTGCAGATGTTCGAGGACCCGCAGCGGCTGGAGGAGGTCACCACGCTGCACGGCCTCAAGCGCTTCCTGCACCAGCAGGGGCTGCGGCTGGCCTTCCGCCTGTTCCCTTCCCAGCAAGGGGCGAACCGCACGGTGGACCTGGTCGTCGCCGGCGACCGGGAGCTGCGCATCGAGCAGGTCATCCGCTACCTGGAGTTCGAGCCGACCCAGCCGGTGGGCGACGCCCGCCTGCCCTTCGTGCTCTCGCTCATCGCGGAGGCGCTGGGGCGGCAGCTGCTCCACGGCCGCAAGCTGCCATGGGTGACGGTGCTGGGCTACGGCAACGAGCTGCAGATCTACGTCAACTACCGCAACCACCCGGCGTTCATCCGGCTCGATCTCTCTCCGCCGCTCCGGGGCGGCATGATCGATCTGGAGTACTTCGCGGTCAGCCAGTACGAGATGGACCAGCACCCCGACATCTCCCTGCAGGGAATCCAGCGCCTGCTCCGGGAGATGGAGTTCGACGTCTCCAAGGACGGCCTCCGGCTCAAGGCGCGCTACGACAAGGAGCGGGCCGTCGACCTCGGCGATATCGTCGCCAAGGCCCGCGCGCTCTTCGACCTCCTGCCCTACCTGATGGACGTCGACTGGGTCATCGGCGATCTGGACTACCCCCCCGCGGCGCGCGCCGAGGTGGCGGCCGCCTGGGCCGGGTTCTTCAACCGCTGGGGAGTGGTCCCCCTGGCCGAGGTGCTGAGCGCCTGCCGGCGGAAGATCCTGGTGGCCGTCGAGCCCGATCCCGCCGGCCCGCGCGAGGTGGTGTGGGACGGGCGCGGCGCCTACCGCGACCGGTTCAGCGGCACCCCCCCGGATTCGCTGCTGGACGCGCTGCGGCGCGAGCTGGATCGCGGCGGCCTGGGCGCCCTGGCGGCGGGGCCTCCCGCGCTTCGCGAGGCCCCCGGCCAGCGCCTCCTGGATCAGGCCGTCCTGGTCCCGCTCGCCGAGGCGTTGTCCCGTGGTGAAATCCGGGAAACGGCGGCCGGCCTGGAGGCGGCCCCGGCCGAGCGCTTCCAGCGCCAGCACGAGGCGATCTGGCTGGCCGCCGTCCTCGGCGAGGGCGGCCCGGCGCTGGCGCGGGCGGTGCGCACGGCGGCGCTGGTGCGCGCCATCGAGCGGCAGGCCCGCTTTCGCACCACCGGCAGCATCCAGGGATACGCGGTCGAGGCCGCCCGCCTGCCAACGGCACCCCGGGCGGTGGGGCTGTTCGTGCTGCGCGACGGGCAGGGAATCGTCCGCCTGGCCCTGGCGGTCGCGGGGGCCGTGCTCCACCGCTGGCGCGCCGATCCCGGCGAGCCGTGGCGCCGGGGCGACGAGCTGGAGGTCGCCGAGCTGGCGCGCACGCTCCGCACCTACAACTACCTGGGCGAGGTGCCGGGCGGCGAGGCGCCGCTCCTGGAGGAAGAGCTGGGGGAGGTGCGGCGGCGGTTCCGGACGCCGAGCGCCGCCCCGGTCCCCCGGCAGGGCGCCGGCGAGCGCCACGTGCCGGCCACGGTGGCGGCGCCCGGTCGGGCCACCGGTTTCGCGCTCTTCCACACCGCCGGCCGGCAGCCGGCCGACCTCGAAGGGGCCGTGCTGCTGGCGCGCGCCATACGCCCCGAGGACACGCCCTGGCTCCGCCACGCCGCCGGGATCGTCTCGACCGGAGGCGGCATCCTGAGCCACGTCGGGCTGGTGGCGCTCGAGCTGGAGAAGCCTGCGCTGATCGTGGAGGGTCGCTGGTCCACCGCCCCCTCCGGCGCCGAGGTGCTGCTCTACCGGCGGCCCCAGTGGCGCGAGGAGGAAACGACCGTCGCCGGCCACCAGGTGGTGTGCCGTCAGGAGCTGCGCGAGATCGAGGAGGCCCTGGAGCAGGGCGACCTGGTGGCCATCGACGGTGAGGGCGGCGGGTTGGTCGTGCTCGGGAACGACGCCCAGGCGGTCGGCCTGCACCAGGGTCTACGCCAGCTCGAGGCGGCCTCGGCGGCGCTGGCGGTGGCCCGCGCCGCCGAGGAGATCCTCGCCAGCCGGGGCCGCCTCATCCGCGCCCTGCACCAGCTGGAGCGGCTGCTGGAGCGGATCGAGCGCCCGGCGCTGGTGCGCCACGCCGTGCGCGAGCTGCTGGCGGTCCCGCGCGCCCCTCCGGCCCCCGAGGGGCGGCAGGGGCGGGCGCGCCTGCTGGGTGCGCTGCTGCGCAATCCGGCCGCCGAGGCCGAGGCGCGCCAGTCGACGCTTCGCCTGGTGCAGGACCTCCGCTCGCACCTCGAGGCGGCGAGCCGCCTGGCCGAGGAGGACGTGCCCCACCTGGTCAACCCGGCCGAGGTGCTCTTCACCCGCATGGGCGTGCGGCGCGTCCACGAGACGCTGGCCGACACGCTGGAGCTGGTGCGATCGCGCGGCCTCGACCCCGGCATGGCCCCGGCGGGTATCGCGGACGTGGATGCCGCCTGCCGCCTCCGCCTGGAGGCGCTGTGGACCGCGGCGGCGGAGCGGGTGGAGGCCTGCGCCGGGTCGCCGGAGAAGCGCTGGCGCCTCAGGCACCTCCTGCCCCTGCTGGCACGGTTGGCCGGGATCCTGGACTGCCCCTCGGCCACCGGGGAGCCGGCCGGCGGGTGGCGGCGGTCGGCCCGGCGCTGGGCCGAGGTCGCCGCGGCAATGCGGCGGGAGGACGCGGCCCGAGTTCGCGAGCTGGCCGGCCGGCGCATCCTCGGCATGGCCGACGGCGGCCTGGAGCTCCGCTCCCTGGTGGGCGGCAAGGCGGCGCGCCTCGGGGAGATCGCGCGCGCCCTCGGCCCCTCCGCCGTCCCGGCCTGGTTCGCCGTCACCGATGCCGCCTTCCGCGAGGTCATGGCGACGCCGGTCGCTCCCTCGACGCTGGAGATGCTGGGACTCGGTCCGGCCGAGCACCTGGAGGCGGCCATCGCGCGAGTGCTGGCCCACCCGGGGTGGGACGCCCGCCGCCAGGCCCAGGTGGTCCGCGAGCTGTGGCAGGGGAGGCCCCTGCCGGCCGCATTGACCTCCGAGATTGCGGCCGCCTACGCCCGGCTGTCGACGGAGGCCGGGGAGGCCCCCCCGGTCGCCATCCGTTCCTCCAGCCACGACGAGGACGGCGAGAGCGCGGCCTGGGCGGGCCAGTTCGACACCTTCCTCTTCGTCCGCGGCGCGGATGCGGTGGTGGAGCACCTGAAGCTGGCCTGGGCCGGCTTCTGGACCGAGCGCGCCATCGATCAGCGCCACCTGCTCGGCACCTCCCACATGGCTCGGGGCGGCGGCATCGTCGTCCAGCGCATGGTCGACTCGCGCGCCTCCGGAGTCCTCCACACCGTGTGCGCCGCCACCGGGCAGCTGCGCCAGATGGTGGTCAACGCAGGACTGGGCCTGGGAGAGGGCATCGTCTCGGGCACCGTCGACGTGGATCACGTCTTCGTGGCCAAGACCAGGGACCTCCAGACCGCCGACCTGCAGCTCCGCTACCAGGTCGGCGACAAGCGCGAGCAGGTGGTGCGCGACGCCGTGCGCGGCTGGGGCACGCGGCGCCAGGACACCGTCTACCACCAGCGCCTGCGCCCCGCCCTGGAGTACGTGGAGCTGTGCCAGTTGGTCCGCGACGCCGCCCGGCTCGAGGACGTCTTCGGCGAGCCCCTCGACATCGAGTTCGCCATCGAGGGGCGCGGCCTGCGAATCCTGCAGGCGCGCCCGGTTCCCATCTTCGCCGCCGCCTGGCGAGAGACCCTCCCGCGCACCGCCGGCGCGCCCCGGGGGAAGGAGGCTCCATGATCCGCAAGCCCGACTCCCTGAGCTACCACGCCGGTGACAGGCCCGGGAAGGTGGAGGTCAAGGCCACCAAGCGCTGCCTCAGCCCGCGCGAGATACGGCTCGCCTACCTGCCCGGCGCCACCTTCCCCGCCTCCGAGATCGCCGCCGACCCGGCCGCGTCGTACCTCTATACCTCGCGCGGCAACCTGGTCGGCGTGGTCACCAACGGGACCGCCGTGCCGGGACTGGGGGCGGTCGGGGCGGCGGCCGCCAAGCCCATGCAGGAGGGGATCGCGGTCCTGTTCAAGACCCTGGCGGACATCGACGTCTTCGACCTCGAGATCGACGCCGAGGCGGTCGAGGAGTTCACCGGCGCGGTGCGGATGCTCGAGCCCACCTTCGGCGGCATCAACCTCAAGGACATCCGGGCGCCGGAGGGACTCGCGGTCTACGACCGACTGGTCGAGGTCATGCGCATCCCGGTGTTCCACGAGAACCTCTACGGCACCGCGGTGGTGGCCACCGCCGCCCTCATCAACGCGCTCGAGCTGGCGGGCAAGAAGCTCCCGGACGTCCGGGTGGTCATCTGCGGCGCCGGCACGGTGGGCCTCGGATGCGCGCGGCTCATCGGAGCGCTCGGCCTGCCACCCGAGAACCTGCTGCTCTACGACGTCCACGGCCTGGTCCACCCGGAGCGAGACGACCTCTCCGCCTACCAGCGGGCGTTCGCCCGCCTCGGGCCGCGCACCCTGGCCGAGGGCGTGGCCGGTGCCGATGTGCTCCTCGGCGCCGCCGTGGGGGGCTCCATCGACCAGGCCATGATCCGCTCCATGGCCGCCTTCCCCGTCGTGATCGCCATGGCCATGCCGGAGCCGGAGATCTCCTACCAGGCGGCCCGGGCGGCGCGGCGCGACGTGATCGTGGCCACCAGCGACGTCCAGAATCCCAACGCCATCGTCGACCTGCTGAGCTTCCCCTACATCTTCCGGGGCGCGCTCGACGTTCACGCCTCGCGAATCAGCATCGGCATGATGCTGGCCGCCGCCCGGGCCCTGGCCCACCTGGCGCGCGAGGAGGTGACCGAGGAGGTCAGCCGCGCCTATGACAACGCCGTCTTCACCTTCGGGCCGGAGTACCTACTGCCTAAGCCAATCGATCCGCGCATCCTGGTGCGCGAGTCGAGAGCCGTGGCAGAACAGGCGGTGACCGAGGGGCTGGCCCGGGTCCGGCTCGACGTCGAGAGCTACGAGGGCGCCCTGGCCGCCCGGCTGGGAACCGGGCGCGAGGTCATGCGCCGGCTCATCGTCAAGGCGCGCCAGCAGCGATGTCGCCTGGTGCTGCCCGAGGGGACGCTGGAGGCCACCCTGCGCGCCTGCCGCATGCTGGTCGACGACGGGATCGCCAGCCCCATCCTGCTCGGGCGCGAGGAGGCGATCCGCGCCGCGGCGCAGCGCCTGGGGCACGAGCTGGAGGGGGCCACCATCGTGGATCCGCTCCGCAGTCCCCGCTTCGACGCCTACGTCCAGGAGTACCTGCGGCTGCGGGCGCGCCGGGGCGCGACGCCCGACCTGGCGCGAGCCCGGCTCGCCGATCCGGTCTACTTCGCCGCCCTCATGGTGCACCTGGGCGACGCCGACATGATGATCGGCGGGGCGGCCACCCACTACGCCGAGTCGCTACGCAAGGTCCTGGAGGTCATAGGTCCGGCGCCGGGGGTCCGGCGCGTGGCCAGCCTGCACATGGTGCTCCGGCCCAAGACCACCTACTTCACGAGCGACTGCGCCGTGAACATCGCCCCCGAGGCAGAGGACCTGGCCGAGATCGCCCTCCTGGCCGCCGGCATGGTGCGCTCGCTCGGCATCGAGCCGAGGGTGGCCATGCTGTC
>DASRTO010000411.1:0-22601 GCA_035655915.1 Anaeromyxobacteraceae bacterium | reverse complement strand
CGTTCAGCTGGGGCCCGTGACCGCGGTCGCAGGGTGCATGGGCGAGCCGCCGGGGAGGGCTCGCTCCCGCCCGAGCGCGCCCGGCCGGAGACGCTCACCCGGACCGGCCCAGGGCCGGGGGCGCACGCCCGCGCGCGGAGGCTACGGCCGCGCTTTGATGATCGCGCACACCTGCATGGGCCGGCCCTGGGGGCGGCACTCGGGGAGCATGGTGCAGACCGCGTGGCAGCCGTAGTCCCGCACCGAGCACTGCCGGCGGCCGGTGCCGCCCACCACCGTGCACTCCGCGTGACAGCCAGGCGCCTCGGCAATGATCTTGTCGTGCTCCTCGAGCACGAAGGTGTCCCAGGCAGCGCGGGCCTCGCCGCACCCCGTTCCCAGGAGGACCAGGGCCACCGCGGAGGCGAGCAGGGGAAGGGTGTGGCGATGCACGATGGACCCCCTTGGCGATGCGGAAGCATGCGCCGGATGAGGCTTGGTGCATGGTACCACGGGCGGCGGGAGGGGGTGGCCGTCACTGGCCCAGGGTGGCCCGTGCCTGCGCCAGGTTGGCCCGGGCCTTGGCGTTCCCCGGGTCGATCTCCAGCGTGCGGGAGAACTCCCGAGCGGCTTCCGCCAGGCGGCCCTGGCGGGCGTAGAGGACGCCCAGGGCGTTGTGGCCCTCGGCGTAGTCGGGGCGGGAGCGCACCGCCTCCTCCATCTCGCGGATGGCGTCGCCGAGCAGCCCCTGGGCCGCGTAGAGCAGCGCGGCGTTGTGGCGCGCCTCGGCGAAGTCCGGGCGCAGCCGCAGCGCGCTGCGGTAGCTCTCCATGGCGGCGTCGACCCGTCCCTGGCGCCGCAGGATGACGCCCAGGCTGTTGTAGGCCTCGGGCGAATCCGGGCGGAGGGAGATGGCGGTCTCGATCTCCCGGGCGGCGCGGTCGAGCTGGCCGCTGGCCGCGTACAGCGCGCCGAGGTGCAGGTGCGGCCGGACCTTTCCCGGGCCCTTCCTCGCCGCGTCCTCCCAGAGGCGGATCTCGTCGCTCCAGACGCGATTGCGGGCCACGGTGGCGGCGCCGAGGACCAGGACCACCGCCGAGAGCGCAGGGACGACGAGCCGCGCCGCTGCGGGCCGGGTGCCCTCCAGCCCCCGGCGTGCCAGGAAGGACAGGGTCGAGGCAGCGAGGCACAGGCCCGCCGAGGGCAGGTAGGCGCGGTGCTCGAAGATGACGTCGGCGAGCGGGACCAGGCTGGACTCGACGGAGAGGGTGAGGAAGAACCAGAGGACGCCCAGCGAGACCAGGCACAGCTCGGGCCGCGACCCCGGGCCCGGCCTCCGCGCCCGCCAGAGGAGCACCACCGACCCGCCGGCCAGGAAGAGATGCAGCAGAAGCGCGAGGAGGACCGGGCCGTCGAGGAGCGATCGGTAGATCGGGAAGTCGTGGTCCACGCTCTGCCCGACTGGGAGCAGGAACAGCCGGAGGTACGTCGCCACCACCGGGAACTGGGTGAGAAGGTACTCGCGGCGGCCGACGGGCGAGGCCGACCCGATGGCGGCGTCGACCGTAGCGAGGCTGCCCGCGGACTCGAAGACGCCCATGCGCCAGGGGATGACGAGACACACCAGGAGAAACGGCGCCAATCCCAGGAGCCGGCGGGTCCAGGAGCCGCGCAGCAGCGTCGCCTCGAGAAGCGCCAGCGCCAGGGGGAGCGTCAGCGCGTTCTCCTTGGTGAACATGGCGAGCGCGGTGGCACCGAGCGCTCCGGCGTAGGCTGCGCCGCGGCCGACGGCCGGGCCGGGGAGGCGGAAGCGCAGGTACAGCACCGCCGCGAGCAGGTAGAAGAGAGCGGCGAGGGAGGCGAAGCGCTGCACCACGTAGGTCACCGCCTGCGTCTGCAGGGGGTGGCAGGCGAAGAGCAGCGCCGCGAAGAGCGCCACCAGCGGGGCGGGGAGGCGCCGCTCCCCGATTCCCAGTAGGGCCGGGGCGCGGAAGGCCAGCGTGACCAGGAGGTACAGGAGGAGGGCGCTCCCGAGGTGCACTGCCACGTTGAAGAGGTGGTAGCCGAGGGGGTCCAGGACCCCCAGGCGGTAGTTGACCGCCAGGGTGAGGTGGCCGACGTACCTCCCGGGGAAGGCGCACTGGAGATCGGGCGGCAGCGAGGCTGCCTGGGAGGGCGATGCGAGGTAATAGAAGCCGTGGTCGATGGGGCTCCTCACGATGCAGCGCTGGTCGTCGAAGGTGAAGGGGGCGCGCAGGCCCGCGGCGTAGGCCGCAACGACGGCGGCGGCGACGATGGCGACGTGGAACCTCGGCGAGAGCCAGGCGTGAGGGAGATCCTTCACGGGGTGGGCTCCGTCCCGCGCGACGGAGCGTTTCCGGCGGGAGCCCGGTGCGGGCGGGGCGCGGCGACGAGGCCCACCAGCGCGGCGAGCCCGGCGAGGCTCACGGCGACGCCGGCGCGGACCTCCGGCGGCCGGTAGCGCATCTCGAGGACGTGGTGCCCGGCGGGCCAGGCCACCGCCCGGACCAGGGCGTCGGCGGCCTGGATCGGCACCGGCCGGCCGTCGAGCGTTGCCTCCCAGCCGGGCCAGAAGGCGTCGTTCACGACGAGCAGGCCATCCCCCGCGCTCTCGGCCTCGACGCGAACCCGCTCCGGACGGCGCTCCGCCGACAGGATCCGCCCCGGCGCCAGCGTCGCCGGCACCCGGCCCTCCAGCACCACACCGGGGCCGCCGGAGTCGATGAGTCGCGCCAGGCGCGGCCAGGCCTGGTCCTCGGTGGCCTCGACCGCCGCCTCGGCGAACAGCGCCCAGGGGCGGCTCGGGACCCGGCAGATGGTGAAGCCCCACTCCGGGTCCCGAAGGACGGCCTGGCCGCCGGCACAGGCGGCCTGCGCCACCTGCTGCTGGCGCGGGTCCACGCCCGCCACCCGGTCCACCACCACGTGGGTGAGGCCGAAGCGCCGCCAGGCGATCCAGCGCTCGTCGCCGAACTCCTCCGCCAGGCCCTGCTCCACCCGTGCGTACCGGTGCGGGACGAGCCCGGTGTAGGTGGCCACCTGGTCGATGCCCGAGGGGACGTTGTAGGGCGGCTCGCCCAGCCGGGACTGGATGGCGACCATGCGATCCCACTCGTCGAGAGGCCGGCGGCTGACGCCGAGTACGGCGTCGAGCGGCACCGCCACGCGGGGGATCGCGCCGGGCTCGCGCAGGACCTGGAGCGGCCGCACCTCGCGGGCGTCGGCGGCGCCGGCGTGGAGCGCGAAGGGCGCGGCCGCCGCCGACTGAAGGAAGACGAGGCCGGCGGCCACCGCCGGGAAGCGTTCCCGCCAGGCGGGCCGAGCCGAGGCGCGGATCGCGGCGGCGAGGAGGAGGAGCGCCGCGCCGGCATGCCAGAGTCCCGCCGCGAGGCGCTCGCGCACCACCGAGAGGTCGCTCGAGCCGGGCCAGGCGGACAGCGCCACCGCCAGCGCCGCGGTGGCGGCCGCGCCCGCCGCGGCGAAGCGCGCCCGCGGCAACGGGGCGGACGCCATCCGGTCGGCGCCCAGCGCCGCCAGTACCGCCAGGCACAGGGTGAACGGGCCCACGAGCTTCTCCGCGTAACGGAACGCCCCCCAGATCGGCACGGCGCCGAGGGCCTGGTCGGCGCCGAGCCAGGCGCCCATGGCGAGCCACGCGAACAGCACGCTCGCGCCCGCGAGCAGGCGCGCCGGGCGCGAGGCGCGGGCTCCCCAGGCCGCCAGGACCAGGACGACGGCGCCCACGAAGACGCTGGGGAGGAACGGCAGGGGATAGCGGGTCGGCCCTCCCAGGAGATGGAATACGGGCGCGTGGGCCGGACCGGGCCTTCCTCCGAAGAAGCCGGGGGCGACGAGCTCGAGGAGCCGCCAGGGCGCGAGCGCCCATTGCAGCCGGTCCTCGGCCTCGAGTCCGGCGGACCTGACCGTCTCGTGGAGGAAGGACCAGGTCGGTAGGAGCTGGACCGCCGAGAGCGCCGCCCCGGTGGCCGCGGCGAGCAGGGCCCGGGCGAGGCCCGCGAGCCGGCCGGCCTCCAGCGCCAGGGCCGCTCCCAGGCCCACCGCCACGGCCGCCCACTGCGGATCGCCGGCGAAGACCAGGGCGGCGACGGCCGCCGCCGCGAGCGGCGGCGCCAGGCGGCCGCGGCCGGCGGCGGCGCGGAGCGCGGCGACGGCCCAGGGGGCGGTGGCGGCGGCGCCCAGGTACTGCACCACCGCCGTCATGCCCAGGACGTATCCGGACAGGCCGTAGCCCAGCCCGGCCACAGCCGCCGCGGCCGGCGAGGCCCCGAGCTGCCGGGCCAGCACCATGGCTCCCAGACCGGCGAGGAGAAGGTGGGCCAGGAGGATGCCGTTCATCCCTCCGCCCGGCGCGATCCAGGCGGCTGCCAGGGAGACCGGGTGGAGCACCCCGTGCATCATCTGGGCGAAGAGCGGCACCCCCAGCGCCTCGTGAGGGTTCCACAGCGGCAGGTGGAAGCTCCGGAGCGCCGCCGCCACCGGGACCCGCAGCGGCGCGAAGAGGCGGGCGGTGTCCCGCCAGGCGAGCATGTGCCCGGAGGCGAGCACCAGCCCGGGGGGAAGCGCAACCCCGGCGGTCACGGCAGCGGTCCAGAGGAGCGGGCGATGCGTCTGGGCGGGCAAGCGGGCCGGGCACTCGGCGCGGCGGCACACCTTAGCGCGCCACGGGTCGGCGTTCCAGGCCGGCGCCGGGGGGCCGCGTGCTAGACTTCGCGGGTCCGATGGCGCTTCCGGACGCGAAGAGCGCCGGCCCGGCGGCCGGCGAAGGGGGCGAGCCGCGACGCAGGTGGCTCCGCGCCGTCGCCGGCCCGGCGGCGGTGGCGCTGCTGGGCCTCGCGGCCTACGCCGGGACCTTCGGCGCTCCCTTCGCCTTCGACGACGACTCCTCGATCGTGGAGAACCGCTTGATCCACGACCTGCCTGCCTTCCTCGGCGGCGCCGGATACCGTCACACTCCAACCCGTTTCCTCGGCAACCTCAGCTTCGCCCTGAACTACCGGCTGGGCGGCCTGGACCCGGCCGGCTACCACGCGGTGAACATCGCCATCCACATCCTGAACGCACTCCTGCTCTGGGCCCTGGTCCGCGCCACCTTTCGCACGCCCCGCCTGCGGGGATCGTCGATCGCCTCCTGGTCGGGACCCGTCGCCACCGCCGCCGCGCTCCTCTTCGTGGCGCATCCCATCCAGACGCAGGCGGTGACCTACGTGGTGCAGCGATTCGCCTCTCTGGCCACGACCTTCTACCTCTTGGCGGTCCTGCTGTGGGCACGCTGGCGGCTCTCGCGGGAGGCCGGGGCCGGCGGCCTCCCTGGGGCGGCGAGCTACCTGGCGGTGCTGCTCGCGCTGTTCCTGGGGATGCGGACCAAGGAGATCGCCTTCACGGCGCCGCTGGCGATCGCGCTCTACGAGCTGTGGTTCTTCGAGGGGAGCTGGCGCCACAGGCTGCCCTGGCTCATCCCGGTCCTGGCCATGCTGGCGGTCATCCCGGCCGACCTGCTGCGGCTGCACGAGCCCGTGGGGCGCATCCTCTCCGACGTGGTCGAGACCACGCGGGTCCAGACCTCCATGTCGCGCCTCGACTACCTCATCACCGAGCTGGCGGTGATCGCCACCTACCTGAGGCTCCTGGTCCTGCCAGTGGGCCAGAACCTGGACTGGGACTACCCGCTGTACCACTCGTTCCTCGAGCCCCGGGTCATGCTGGCGGTCCTGGTCCTGGCTGCGCTGCTGGCGGTGGCCTTCCTCCTGCACGGGGGCCGCCTGGCGCGCCGCCTGGGGCTCGCGCCCGACCCCGCCGGGCGGGTCGTCTCCTTCGGCGTCGTCTGGTTCTTCCTGGCCCTGTCGGTGGAGTCGAGCGTCATCCCCATCGTGGACGTCATCTTCGAGCACCGGGCCTACCTGCCCTCGGCGGGGATCTTCGCGGCGGCGGCCACCGGGCTCGGCTTGGCGGCGCTGCGGCTCGCTCCCTCGCGACCCGCGGCGGTCACGCTGGGCGCGGCCGGGGCGGCGGCGCTGGTGCTGGCGGGCGCCACCTGGGCGCGGAACGAGGTCTGGGAGAGCAATCTCTCGCTCTGGTCCGACGCCGCGGCCAAATCGCCCCGCAAGAGCCGGCCGCACGACAACCTGGGGCTGGCCCTGGCCCACATGGGCCTGGAGCCGCAGGCGGTGGTGCGCTTCCGCGAGGCGATCCGGCTGGATCCCCTCAACGTCCGGGCCTGGAACAACCTGGGCGTGGCGCTCGAGAAGCTCGGTCAGACGGCGGAGGCGGAAGCGGCGCTGCGCACGGCGATCCAGGTGCAGCCCGACCACCCCGAGGCTCACCACAACCTGGGGCGCATCTCCCTCGTCGACCGGGGGCGCTACGAAGAGGCGGCCGCCCTGTTCCGGCGGGCCATCGCCCTTCGCCCGGACTACCCGGAAGCCTACGCCAACCTGGCCGCCGCCCTGAACGCCATGGGGCGCTACCGGGACACGGTGCAGCTCCTCGAGCCGGCGGCGGCCCTGATCCGGGCCCAGCCGCACGCCCACTTCAACCTGGGGCTGGCCTACACCGCCCTGGGCAACCTGGGCGCGGCGCGGGGCGAGGTGCAGCTGCTGGCCGGGCTCTCGCCCGACCTGGCGGCGCGGCTCCAAGGGCTGGTGACCTCTGCGGCGGGGTCGGCCCGGTAGACGTCAGTAGACGGCCAGCCCGAGGTTGGCGCCCATCCACTGGGCATTCTCCACGCCCCGCAGCTTCGCCATCGTGAACTGGTAGCGCGCCGAGACGATCACCGCGAGACCGGGGCCGACGGTGAAGAGCGCGCCGGCGTCGGCGCGGGCGGCGAAGTCGAAGGAGCTGGAGGTCACCGTCAGGTCGGCCACCGACTCGAAGGTGGAGGTCCAGACCCCGCCGGCTCCGAGGCCGACGAAGGGCTGCAGCGGCCCGTCGATGAGGTACCAGTGACCGATGCCCATGAGCGTGATGAACTGGGCCCGGTCGTAGACCGCGGCGGTCACGGTGGCGCCGGGGTACGAGATCGACTTCTGGGCGAAGTTCTGGGCGAACCAGTTCCACGAGGTGGCGACCCCGAGCGAGAGGTGGCGCGCCACGCCGAAGCGGAGCTCCAGCTGGCCACCGCGCAGGCTCACCTCGTCGACGTAGCTCCGCATGTCGAGCAGCGGAACGGCGGCCTCCCAGGTGAGCGAGATCAGGGTGCCGAGCCGGTAGGACGACTCCAGGTAGCCGTCGGCGCGAGCCGGCGCCGCGGCGGCGAGGAGGACGGCGACGGCCAGGGCCCTGGCGGCTCGCGTCACGGGACGCCCCCGGTCGTGAGGTACGGCGACTGGGCGAAGGCCTGGTCCACCGCGGCCAGCACCCCGGCAGTATCGTAGTTCTGGCCGGGGGCGACGGCGTAGCCCAGCGCGGCCCAGAGCACCTCGACGTGCCCCCCGGCGGCGCCACGGAGGTCCGAGATCTCGACCAGCACCGTCCCCGCCTTGGCGGGAATGGGGACCCAGCTCCACGGGTAGGACCAGGAGTCGCCGGGAAGGCCGAAGGCCGCCGGCTGCCAGTAGCCGGGGTAGCCGAGCCAGAAGGCCGGCGCCGACTGGGTGGCCTCGAGAGCGGTGAGGTTGACCGCCAGGTCGGCGGCCACTGGCCCTCCCGGCGGGGTGGTCGGGTCGACGTAGGCCACCCAGCGGAAGCCGCGCCCCTCGAGCGACGACCTGACGTGGGCCACGAGCCCCGTCGCGGTGACGAAGGGGGGGGCCGGGGTGGCGTCGGTGGCGAGCCCGAGCCGGTCCACGATGGCGAAGGTGCCGTAGGACCCGAAGGCGGCTCCGGGGGCGTGGTAGGTGGCCACCGTCCCCGAGGTCACCATGTTGCGGGTGAGGATGTCGTACCCGCAAGAGCCAGCCAGCAGGGCGAGCGCGGCCATGGGGGCCGCCCGGTGCCTGGGGGAAGGCCGCATCGCGGTGGGGCTCACTTCTTCATGGAGAAGATCTGCACCCGGTTGTTGTAACGATCGGCCAGGAACGCGGAGCCCCCCTCGTCGAGGCACAACTGGCCGGGATAGTACACGAGTCCCTCGCTCCAGCCGATCCCGAGTTGGCGGCCCTGGTAGGTCCCGTCGAGCCCAAGCACCACCACCCCGTCGCCGTTCTGGTCCACCACGTAGAGGCGCCCGCGGCTCACGGTCAGGGACCCGGGGAAGCTCATGTTGTCCTTGAGCCCCTTGGCGAGGAGCGTGAAGGCCTTGGCCGCCTTCGGGGCCGACCAGACGGCTCCGCCCGAGGCGTCCACCGCGTACACGGTGCCGGCCGGATCCACCGCCAGGTCGGTGAAGAAGGCCGGCTTCTTCGGCAGGTCGAGCTGCCGCTGCACCGCCCCCGAGGCGTCTAGCACCAGCGCCCGCACTCCCGCCAGGTCGAGCAGGTAGACGTTGCCGCCGGCGTCCAGCTTGAAGGCGCCGGGGACCACGCTCTCCGGCGGCACTCCCTTCACCTCCAGGTAGCCGGCGAAGGCGCCCGAGGCGTCCACGCGCCCGATGCGCCGGACCTTGCGGTCGAGCACCCACAGGACGCCCTGTCCGTCGAGCTGGAGACGCACCGGGTAGGGGAGCTGGGACAGCACCAGCGGGGTACCCCCGGAGACCACCCCGTTGCGGTAGAGGAGGCGCAGGAGGCGGCCGTTTCCGGTGTCGGCCACCACCAGCCTTTCCCCGTCCCCGCAGGCGACGCCCTCGGGCGCCTTGAGCGGCTGGCCCTTCTCGTCCTCGTAGATCGACACCGTGTGCGTGAGGACCGGCGCCTGGGCGCGCGCCGTTGCCGCGGCGAGGAGCGCCGCGAAGCCGATCGAGATCTTCCAGTCCCTGGGCACGATGATCACCTCTGGTACTTCTCGTGGCACTTGGTGCACATCTCGGTCTGCGTGGCGTTGAGGAGCATCTTCTTGTACCCGGTCCCGTGACCGCGGTGGCAGGAGAGGCAGTCGACCCTGAGGTTGCGGTTGCGCGGGTCCTTGACCTTCTCCCCCATGGGATGGGAGGCGTGCTTGAGCCAGTCGTGGCAGCCGCCGCAGGTGTCGAGCACGCTGGCCTTGGCGAAGAGGAGCGGGGCGTCGCCCGAGTGCGGGTCGTGGCAGGAGGTGCAATCGCCGTCGGCCACCGGCTGGTGCTTCGAGGCCGCGGCGGCGGTGCGCCGCATGGTGTCGCCGTGGCAGGAGCCGCAGGTCCTGGCGGGCTCCGCCCGCAAGAGCCCCTTCACCTTGGAGGCGTGGGGCGAGTGGCACTCGAGGCAGGCGTCGCCGGCCAGCGCGGCGGCGTGGACCCGGTTCTTCGACAGGATCTGGGCCACCTTCGGGCCGTGGCACGTCTGGCACAGCGGCACCCCGGCCTGCTTGGGCTGGAAGCCGGCGGCCGAGCCCGGAGCCTGGTGGCACTGCGAGCACATCCCCTTGGCCACCGGCGAGTGCACCTTGTCGTAGAGCAGGCCCCGGCGGCTGGAGCCGTGGGGGTCGTGGCAGCTGACGCAGTCGGACTTGGAGACGTCGTAGCCGAAGTGCCGCTTGGCGAAGACCGGCTTGTCCACCTTGTGGCAGCCGACGCAGAGGGCCGGCACGGCCTTCTTGAGGACGTGAGGCGCGCTGGTGGAGGCGTGGGGGTCGTGACAGGTGGTGCAGCCCTGCTCCACCGGCCGGTGCTTCGCCCCGGCCTTGGCCGCCGCCTGGGTGAGCTTGGCGTGGCAGCTGGCGCACAGCTCCCCGGCCGGCTTCACCAGGTTGAACTTGTTGGGGGAGGCGTGCGGGTCGTGGCAACCGGTGCAGCGGACCTCCGCCGCCGGCTGGTGCACGCTCTTGGCGCCCTCGGGCACCATTGCGTGGCAGGCGAGGCAGCTCCGGCTCGGGTCGGCGCCGAGGAGGGCCTTGTGGTCCGAGGCGTGCGGGTTGTGGCAGCCGGTGCATTCCTTGGCCTTCACCGGCGTATGCACCGAGGCCTTCCTGAGCTGGTCGGCGAAGGCGCCGTGGCACTCGAGGCAGGCCTGGCCCCCGGCGCCCGGCTTGAGCTTGAACTTGGCCTGGGCCAGGGCCGCGGTCGGCATGGCCGAGGCCAGCAGGGTGACGAGGAGTGCGGCAATTCGCGAGCGCATGGTCTCCTCTACTTCTTGGGCGCCACGTGGCAGGCGTCGCACTGGCGGCTGGCGAACGGGGTGTGCGCCGTCGGCCGGAAGAACTTGGGGTCCTTCGAGTAGTGGGGGTCGTGACAGCTGACGCAGTCCATGTCACTGGGGGCGATGCCCAGGTGGGCGGCGGCGAAGGACTTCTCCTTGGTCTCGTGACACTGCCCGCACAGCTCCTGCACCTTCTGGGAGAGGAGCCTGGGCGCGGGCCCGGAGTGCGGGTCGTGGCAGGTGAGGCAACCTTCCACCGGCGCGTGCGGCTTGCCGGCGGAGGCCCGGGCCTTCATCTCCTTGTGGCAGGAGAAGCAGACGTCGGGGGGCTGCGCCAGCATGAGCCCCTTGATGGTGCCCTTGTGCGGGTTGTGGCAGCCGGTGCACTGGCCCTGGGCGAAGGCGGCGTGGACGCTCTTGGCCGAGCCCGCCGCCTTGGCCTGCTTGTCGTGGCACCCGAGGCAGGTCTTCTTCTGGTCGGCGGCCAGCATGCCCTTGAGGTTGGACGCGTGGGGATCGTGGCAGCGGAGGCAGTCGCCGTCGGCGAAGGGCTTGTGGCGCTGGCCGCCGGGGGTCTCCTTCATGAGATCCGCGTGGCAGCCCTGGCAGAGCTGGGCTCCCTTGGCCTTGAGCAGCTTGGGCTGGTCCGATCCGTGGGAGGCGTGGCAGGCGGAGCAGTTGCCCTCCTGCACCGGCTTGTGGGCGTAGGTCTTGAGGAAGTGGGCCTCGGCGTCGGCATGGCAGCCGTAGCAGATCCGGTCGGTGCGGGCGCGCAGCATCCCCGGCGCACCGGAGCCGTGCGGGTTGTGGCAGGTGTCGCAGTCGCCGCCGCCGAAGGGCGCGTGCTCCACCTTGCGCTTCTTGGCGATCTCCTTCTGGTGGCAGCCGGCGCAGAGCTTGGTCGACTCGTCCTTCAGCAGGCGCTTGGCCTTGGCGGCGTGGGGCGGGTGACAGCTCATGCAGCCGGCGCCGGCGGTGAGGGCCTTGTGCGGCACGGCCGCCGGATCGGCGAACTGGGCGTGGCAGCGGACGCACAGGGCGTTGCCGGTCGCCTTGACCAGCTTCGTGCCGTCGGAGGCATGGGGGTCGTGGCAGCCGAGGCACTGGACCTTCTCGAAGGGAGCGTGCCGCACCGTGCCGCCCGACGCCAGGGTCCCCTGGTCGTGGCAGTTGAGGCACAGCTTGCCGCCGGGCTCCTGCAGGGCCAGAGGCTTCACGGACTTGGCGTCGGCGTGGCAGCTGCCGCAGCCGCCGCCGGTGACCGGGGGGTGCACCGAGGCCCTGAGGAGCTTCACCTCGCTGGAGGAGTGCGGGTCGTGGCAGCCGGTGCAGGTCGGCGTCGGGTAGTCGCCGTGGGCCTTCTTGAACGAGGAGGCGCTCTGGGCGTGGCACTTGGTGCAGAGCGTCCCCTCCTTGTCCACGAGCAGGCCCCGCTGAGTCGAGGCGTGGACCAGGTGGCAGGCCCGGCAGCCGTCCTTGGCCAGCACGGCGTGGACGTACTTCCTCTCGAAGGCCTCCCGCTTGTGGCAGCCGTAGCAGGCCTCGCGCCCCTCGGCCTTGAGCAGGTAGCGGGAGTTGGAGCCGTGGGGGTCGTGGCACTGCTTGCACGACCCGTTGTTGCGGAGGACCGAGTGCACCACCGGCTTGTCCATCCCGATGGCGTCCCGCTTGTGGCACTGGTAGCAGAGGGCGTTGCCCGGCTGCTTCATGACCAGCCTTGGCTCGATGCCGTGGCGCAGGTGGCAGTCCTCGCACTTGCGGGCCTTCACCGCCGAGTGCTGGTACTTCAGCGGGTCGGTCTTCTGGGCGAACTTGCCGTGGCACTCCATGCAGTCCTTGGTCTTGAACTGCCGCTGGGCCTCGGCCGGGCCCGGCGCGAAGAGCGCCAGGGCCGCGCCCAGCGCCGCCAGCCACGCGAATCGCCATCCGGTCTCGATGATCACGGACGTCCCTCGTTCCGGTGTCCCGTCAATCGCCGAACCGCGCGATGAGGATCTCCACCGGGTAGTGCTTGCGCAGCGTGTCGGTCCACTCTCGGAAGGCCCGGTTCAGCTTCTCGCCGTGTACCTTGGTCGAGAGGTCGTCCTTCACCGACTCGAAGGGCCGGGTCTGCGGCGGGAAGTACTCGACCACCTGGACCACGTACTGCCCGCCGTCCGGGTGGGCGTAGAGCCGGAAGTCGCCGTTGCGCGATCCGGCCAGGGCGTCGGCCAGCCCCTCCGGCATCTCGGCGGCGCTCACCGTCGAGCCGTCGAGTTGCAGGGCCGTCTTGTCGAGCGGGAGCTGCCCCTCGGCGTTGGCGCGGAGCCACCTGATGTCGGTGCCTCCGCGGAGCTTGCGCATCGCCTCCTGGGCCTCGGCGGGGCGCGAGAAGGCGATGCCGTCGAGCTTGTACATGGCCGGGGTGGTGAAGTCCTTCTGGTGCTCCCGGTAGTGGCGGCGCAGGTCCTCGTCGTTCACCGAGACCGAGGGCGCCACCACCCGCTCGACCGCGGCGGCGAGCGCGATCTGGTCGGCGTACTGCTGGAGCTGGTACTTGAACTCCGCCTCGTCCTGCATCCCCTGGCCGCGCGCCTCCTTGACGAAGAGGCGCTTCTCCATCATGTCGTCGAAAATGGACTGCTTCCGGGCGTCGAGCCTGCCGGCGCTCTGCTGGGTCTCGGCGCCGTGGAAGAACTTGGTGCGGATCTCCTGGACCAGGTCGCCGACGGTGAGGGGCTTCTCGCCCTGGATCCGTGCCAGGATGCGCTCGTCCTTCGCCAGGGCCTCGAGCCCGGGCCTGGGCGCCCCGAGGTCGAGCTTCTTCAGGAGGGCCTCGTCCACCTGGGCGTACTTCCGGGTGAGCTTGCGGTAGTAGTCGCGGAGCACGTCCACCCGGGTGGCGGCCTCCACCGAGGCCCGGACCTTCTCCCGCTCCGCGGGATCGTCCACCTGCCGCTTCCCCAGCATCTGCGCCACGACGAAGCCGCCGTCGGCCTTGGCCGGCCGGGTGACCTGTCCCTTGCCGAGCCCGCGCAGGGCCTTGCGCAGGTCCACCGGGAGCTGGGGCTCCCGCAGCACTTGCGGATGGGTGCCTCCCCTGGCCTTCTGCTCCGCCAGCGGCTTCTTGAGGGCCGCCTCGAAGCTCGCGCCGCCCTGCAGCGAGGCCCGGAAGGCGCGGGCGTCCGCCTCCTTCGGGAAGAGCGCCAGCCGGAGCGTCCACTCGCGCAGGGCGTCGCGGGTGGCCCGCTCGACGTCGCGAGGATCGGCCTTCACGCCCGCCAGGACCTTCTGCTTCAGGCCCTGGCGCAGGAGCCGCTCCTCGGCGACGGTCATGGCGGAGCGGAACTCGGGCAGGTCCGGGATGCCCATGGCCTGGGCCTCCAGGACCACCAGGTGCACGTTCACCAGCCGGTCGAGGACCGGGCCGAAGTCCTTGCCGCCGGCGGCCTGGGCGCCGCGCTCCTGGTGCACCGCCGCCAGGGCGTCGGTGAGCTCGCGCAGGGTCACCGCGGTGGGTCCGACCTTGGCCACGGGTGTGGGGTCGGACTTCACGTTGAAGAGCGGGAGCCTGGTGCCGTCCTTGAGCAGGGCGTGGGTCTCGCGGGCCGGCTCGGGTGCGGCGCCGGTGAGGAGCAGGAAGGCTGCAACGAGGAGGGGCGGGGGAGGTGTCTGCATGCGTCCCCCGCGCCGTGCAACCCATGTGCCCTGTCCAACTCCTCCCCCGGATCCTAACAGCGCGGAATCACTGGCTGGACTCGACGGGCGGCGCCGGCGTGGCGCAATGGTTGCGCGAGCGAACGTGCGGACGAGGGTGCGTGCGCGGGGTCCGGCCATCAGCGTCCCTTGACGTCGGGCGACGACCGCGGCGCCGGCAGCCGGGATGGCGACGAGCGGCCCTGGGCCAGGTGCCGAACCATCTCCTCGCCGACCTCCCGGACCATGCGGCAGGCGAGCTCGCCGGCGGTGCCGATCCGCCCGGCGTCGAAGAAGAAGACGCCGTCGTCGCCGCGGTTGAAGGAGCTCGACTGCCAGACGGCGCGGTTGGTCCAGGTGTCGAGGGCCGTCGCGGTGAACTCCACCTTGGGGGAGCCGTCGAAGGCGTGGACGCGCCCGGAGATCACCACGTCCACCTCCATGGCGCCCAGGGAGACGCGGGCCGCCTCATGCGAGACGCCGCCCTCGAGGATGATGCGGTGCTTGAGCAGCGCCGAGCGCACCGCGCCCGGGTCGCGGACGTCGATCCAGTCCGTCGCCGCCAGCTCGCGCACGAAGGCCAGCGCGATCACCTCGCCGGCGGCCGGGTGGCCGGTCAGGTTCACGAAGGGGAGCACCGCCACCGACACTCGCGGGCCTGGCCGGGAGAGGGGAGCGCGGTAGAAGACGCGGGGCTCGAAGCGCCCGTCGGCCGTGCAGCGGGTCACCGCCGGTCCCGTTCCCTGAAGGAACCGCGAGAGCGACCCCGCCAGGCGGGAGAGGGCCGCGTCCTCCAGCTCGATGACGCTTCCCACCTCGCCCAGGCCGAAGAGCCCCAGGGAGTCGTCGCCGGCCCGCTCGGTGCCGTCCATCCACAGGATGCGCGGCGAATCCTCGGCGGAGACGAGCCGCGCGCTCAAGCCGAACTGCGGGGTCCCCCTGGACCGGTAGAGGTCCACCGAGGAGACCAGCACCCCGCCCACGCCCAGCTCCTCCCGGGCGGCGCGCGCCGTCTCGCCGTCGACCCCCGCCGTATAGCGGATGCGGTGCCGGGCCAGGAAGTCCTCCACGATGTCCCCGCTGACGACGTCCAGGCCCCGGCGCCGGAGCTCCAGCTCCAGCCTGGTCCCCACCTCGCGGGTGTTGACCGAGACCCCGCTCACGTTCTCCACCGGGAAGAGCGCCAGGCGCATGCGCTCGCGCCCGGGCGCCGGGCGCGCCCCGGCGCATCCCCAGAGCACCGAGGCCGCGGCCAGGGCCCCGAGGGCGCGACCCCTAGCGGAACAGCTTGGCCAGGAGATCATCGACGGCGGCCTCGGTCACCTGGTTCATGGGCGCGCCGCTGCTGCCGAGGAGCCGGTCCCCCATGCTGATCCCTCCCTGGGTGGTGGAGGCAGACCAGACCACCTTGCCGGTGGCGGTCTCGAACATCTGCAGGCTCATCGACACCACGTTGCCGGCGGCGTTCCCGGACCGGACCTCGCCGTACTCCTTCACCACGCCGGTGACGACCGCGTCGGCCTTGAGGGTCTTGCCGAGCTTCACCACCTCCTCGGTGCCGGGGGTGGCCGGGTTCTGGATGCCGGTCTGGGTGATGGCCCGCTGGACCTCGCCGAGCGGCACCACGTAGATGGAGCTGCTGGCGAGCAGCATGTTGGAGAACACGTCGCGCACTCGCTCCGCCGCCAGGTTCTCCCGCGACAGGTTCTGGAACGGCATCACCACCACCGTCCGGACCGCGCCGAAGTCCATGCCCTGATCGACGTACCGACGGGCGGGGCTGGCGCAGGCCGCCAGCCCCAGGAGCAAGAACGCCGCCGCGGGGCGGGTGAGACGGAGCGGGTTTGCCATGGTGACTTCCTCTCCTTCCGGGTCGTCAGATGAGCAGCATGAGCCGCAGGCTGAGCACGCGGCTCGCCGAGTCCTGGGTGGGCAGCGAGACGTCGAGCCAGGTGTAGCTCGCCTCCACGAACATGCCGGACCGGACGTTCCAGCGCAGGTACGGCCCGAGGATGAGGGTCTTCGAGCCGGACAGCGAGTCGATATACTGGTTGTAGCGGAAGCTGAGGATGAGGTTCCCGCCCGGGAAGGGCGAGAGGGTCCCGGAGAGGTTCACCAGCGTCTGCCCCACGCGGTCGATGTTCCCGTAGGAGACCCCGCCCGAGGCGGAGAGCGCCTGCACCGGGTTCCAGGAGGCCGACCCCTCGACGCGCCAGGTGTTGGAGGTCCTCTCGGGCAGGCCGCCTCCGGACTGGACCGTGAACGAGGTGAGGTAGCTCCCGTTGAGCGAGAGCCTCGGGTTGGGGACGATCGAGACGCCGGCGGTGACGGTGTCGCTCATCTGGGTCCGCCCAGAGGCCGTGGCCAGGTTGCGGGCCACCACGCCGAAGAGGCTCACGTCCCGGTAGGGCGTGGCCCGGGCGGAGAGGCTCAGGTTGTTGGTGGTGCTCTCGGCGAGCGGCGACTGGTTCCAGTCGCCGCTGTAGGTGAGGGTGGCGCCCAGGCTCGGCAGCGGGTCGGCCGTCAGCGAGCCGCTCCAGCGGGTGGTGGAGAGATGGCCGCCGGTACCGGAATTGCCGTCGCCTCGCTCGGCCAGCGCCGAGAGGTCCAGGACCCGGGAGAGCCGCTGGTTGAACCGCAGCCCGTTGGTCACGTTCCAGAGGGCGGGGCGAGTGCTGCTGTGCTGCAAGGTTGCCGAGAGGTCGTAGATGAGCTTCGAGCGGATGAGCTGCACCCGGGTGGACGCGCTCGCCTGTCCGGTGACGCCGGAGAGGTTTCGACCGCCCCCAGCCGGGATGGCCTGGTAGATCTGCAGCTCGGTGACCAGGATGGTGCGGTACTGCTCGTCGAGGGTCACCCCCACCGCCAGCGGCCGGGTGACGACCTTCAGGTACTTCGCCTGGGTCAGCTGGACGGGGATCTCGAAGCGGTTCTGGAAGAGGGCGAAGGTGATGACCCCGGCCAGGGGCACGGGCGTCCAGTTCAGGTTGTCGTCGCTGCGGTAGGCCTCCCAGGTGAAGGCCCCCGCCACCGCCGCGGAGAGCGGCTTGTCCACCCAGACGTAGAGCAGGTTCACCGGCGTGACCGCGTCGGCGAGCTGGACGCCCATGTCCCGGTAGGCCGTGTCCGCCGGCCCCACGCCGAAGCCGATGTCCAGGCCGGCGCCGATGGCCGTGTCTCCGTCGATGAGCTGCGGGTTCGGCCTGAGGGCCACCCTGGTGGGCGTCTCGGTCGGCGGCAGCGCCTCCACCGTGGAGAGGCCGACCAGGGGGTACCGCTGCACCAGGACGTTTCCGCCCACACCGGTCACGGTGGTGTCGCTCTGCGTGGCATCCAGGAGGTAGTTGGCGTACACGTAGAAGCGCCGGTCGTCCCAGTCGCCGGACCAGGCGAGGCGGGCCTGCTCCGAGAAGTTCCTGGTCTCCACCCCCTTCAGCCGATCCTCGGTGTCGACGTAGAGGAGCCGCCCCCGCAAGTCCAGGGGCGGGACCGGAGCGTAGTGAAGCTGCAGCTGGGCGACGTCGGAGACCACGTCCGCGACGCGGCGATCCTGGTCGTGCTGTCCGTCGCGAGTCAAGAGCAGCTGGAGGTCCGGCAGCCCCTCGGGCCGCCACACCCCGCTGAAGCCCACCACGTTGCTCTGGAGGGTCGGACTGACCGTCACCAGGCCGTCGGTCATGTTGCGGTCGGAGCGCTGGCCCTGGGTGTAGTAGAGGATTCCGTTCAGCACCGGCGTGCCCGCGGTGAGGCGAGCGTCCAGGGTCCACTGCCTCGTGTCGAGCTCCTGAGGGGGGGCGTTGCTCGCGTCGAGCGAGCCGAGGGTCCACAAGTAGTTCCCGCTCGCCCCGAGGCGCAAGGTCGGGAACAGCGACTTGTCGAGGTTGAGGCCGTAGCGCTGCGTCAGCGCGGTGGCCCGCGACCGGGTCTCGCCGCCGCCCAGGGCGCTGGTCGTGGTGTCCGAGGCTTCGTAGCTCGGCTCGAAGCGGAAGGTGATGCCTTCGCCGAGGGCCCGGCCCGGCCACCCGGCGAGCCCGACGAGCATCAGCGCGGCTCCGAGTGGGGCTGGGAGGGGACGGCTCATCTCGGATCAGCGCCGCTCCCCCACCAGCGACACCTGGTAGGGGTCCTCGCCGACCTCCATGGTGCCGAGGCTCCGGCCGCTCACCAGGTCGTTGGCGGCGACCAGCCGGCGCGACGGCACCACCGAGAACAGGGCGTCGTTGGCGTCGTCGATGGCGGTGAGGGCGGCCGGGCCGGGGAGCTCGAAGCGCCTCATGGGGAGCAGCGAGGCGGGCTCGAAGACGCGGAGCTGGTCGTCGTCGCGGCCCCCGACGTAGACGAAGTCCGTCCTAGGATCCACCTCGAGCGCGCTGGCCCCCAGCCCCACCAGCACCCGCTTCGACACCGACAGCCCGGGCAGGGAGAAGACGGTGAGATAGGACGAGCCGGCGGCCAGGAGGTAGAGGCGGGTCCCGGCGCGGTCGAGTCGCGCCCGCAGGGGCTCGGGGTCGGTGCCCGCGGTGCTCACCACGGCGCGGTTGGCGAGGTCCAGGACCGTGAGGCTGGCCGAGCGGCGGTTGAGGACGTAGGCCCGCCGTCCGGATCGGTCGATCAAGAGCGAGCCGGGCTCGTCCCCGGTCCGGACCCGGGACAGCTCCATGGTGGCCTGCGGGTCGAGGAAGGCCGCGGTGCCGGATCGGGTGTTGACGACGACGAGGAGCTTCCCGTCGGGCGTCAGCCCCAGCTCCTGCGGGCCGTCGCCGGGGCGCAGCTGGATCCGGGCAATCTCCTCCCCGGACTGGACGTCGAGGATCGCCACCTGGTCGTCGCCCGAGAGCGCCACGTAGGCGCGCCGCCGCAGGGGGTCGATGGCGAGGCCCGCCGGTCCCCGCCCGGTGGGCAGGACGCCCACGACCCTGCGGGCCCGCTTGTCGAAGACCGTGAGGTTGTCCCAGGCGGTGTTGGAGCAGTACCCGACGAGGTCGCCGAGCGGCGCCTCTCCGATGCCCGCCGAGAAGGCCGGGGTGAAGGCGAAGCCCTTGCTGACCGATTCGGCGGGGCGGAACCAGACCCGCAGGAGCGCCGCCTTGCGCCGGACGACGGCGAAGGACGCGTCCACCCGGACCGGCTCCGCCGGGACCAGCAGGTCCGAGACCGTCCCCTCGGTGTCCAGGGTGGCCCGCTTCACCTTGAGGAGGAAGCCGCGGTAGGGACCGGGCGCGAGCCGTCCCCGTGCGAGGAGGCGCTGCCAGGAGGCGCTCGTGGCCGACACCTCCGCCAGGGAGAGCTCCAGCGGTACCGCCGTCCCGTCCGAGGCCACGGCCGCGGCGGACTCGAGCGCGAAGGCCAGGCGCTCAGAGCCCCGCGGATAGGGCTCCAGGTAGAGGTAGACCTCGCCGTCGTTCTCGAGCGGACCCAGCCCCCGCAGGCGAGAGGCCGTCGCCTGGCAGCCGAGGAGCGGGAGGAGACAGGCGACGGCGACCAGTCGGTTCATCCGCGCTCCGGAGGGGAAAAAGAGAAGGGGGCCGCGTGGGCGGCCCCCTCTCTTAGCACGTCATGCGACGCAGGTGCGGACTAGTCCTTCGCGTGGCACTTGTTGCAGAGGACGCGGTTGTACACGCCGAACACCGTCGCCGCGCGGTTGTAGTAGCCGGCGCGCTGCTCGACCTCGGTGCGGCCGCGGGCGAACTGCACCGGGGCGCCGTTGTCGGTGCCGGGCCAGATCGGGACGAGGCCGGTCGCGGTGTCGGCCACGGTGATGAACTCGCCCTCCATCTGCCAGCGCAGCCCGAATGGGAAGGCCGAGGCGTGGGCGCGGTGGCAGGAGAGGCAGTTCACCTGGTCGCCGTCGCTCGGGCCGGAGAGCGTGGTGACCGTGTTGGCGCCGGCGGCCGCGAAGGTCGCCAGGGTGGGATAGTCGGCGGTGTTCTTGGCGAACGGGGCCAGCGAGAGGAACGGGCCCTGGTTCAGGTGGTCGCCGGTGAAGCCGCCGGTGAGGTCGCCCGAGGACACGTAGTTGTTGTAGTTTGTCAGGAGTCTCGACATCGACTGATCGATCGGGTGCACGTAGTTGCCGGTGGAGTGCATACCCGTGTGGCAGGTGGCGCACCAGGTGCCCCAGGCGACGTGGCCGTTGGTGGCGCTCACGCCGTAGGAGACGCGGGTCTGCGTCTGCGACTCCTCGCGGTTGTAGGTGCCCGGGGCCACCGCGGCCGGCACGCCGGTGAAGGCCACGTTGGCGCTCAGCGAGAGCACATCGGGCCTGGCGCGGAGGAGCCGGTAGACGCCCACGGACTGCCCGGCCGGGAGCGGGTTGGCGGCGGTCATGCCCTTGCTGGTGTTGTACGAACCGGAGCCGACGATCGGGCCGACGTTCGTGCCGACGGCCGGGAAGACGATGGTGCCGAGGGCCGAGCCGTTGCGGCGGGCCTGGCCGTGCTGGTCGTGGCAGGAGTTGCAGGCGAGGTTCGCCGAGGCGAAGGTGCCGCCCGGGGCGGTGGGGTTGCTGGTGTCGACAACGTAGCCGAGATCGGCGGCGATGATGTTGTGGCCGTGCTCCTGGCCCTGCTCGACGTTGACGGTGCCGCGGACCGTGAAGGTGTAGGTCTTGTGCAGCCAGCCGAAGTCGCCGCCGGGCGTGAACTGACGCGGCGGAGTCCCGGCGGGCATCACGCTGTCGGGCGTGAGGATGTGGTAGCTGCCCGCGGACGGAGCGCCGTGGCATTCGGCGTTGGCGCAGGTGGAGCTGACGTCTTGGGCGATGAGCAGCTTGCCGAGGGCGGTGTCGGCGGGCTCGTGCATCGAGTGGCAGCCGCCGCACTCGGCGACGCCGCCGGAGTGGAATGCATACGCCTTGCCGAAGCCCATCGCCATCACTGCGGCGACGGCCAGGCGAAGGAACGTCTTGACTGTCTTGTGCATTGTGTTTGACCCCTCTTTGAAGCGTCCAACTGCTCTCGTCGTGCTGCTTCCAATCACTTCTCCCTATGAACTCCTTCGCGAACCCTCCTTCATTCGCGTAGCTGGTACACGGTCACCCCTCTCCCCCCGTTCTGCGAGACGAAGACCTTTCCGTCACCGACGGCGACGCCGCGGGGCGAGATGAGGCGCCCGGGCCCGCGGCCGCGGTAGCCGAACTCGCCCAGGAACTTGAAGTCCCGGTCGAAAGCCAGCACGGCGCACTTGAGGGCGTCGACCACGAAGAGGTGCCCGGCGCCGTCCGCCGCGATTCCCGCCGCGATGTTGAACTTGCCCGGCGCGCTTCCCGGCGTGCCGAAGGAGCGGACCTCGCCGCCCGGGGAGACCACGTAGGCCTTGAAGAGCGGGGCGATGGTGAAGAGGAGGTTGCCCTCCTTGTCCACGTTGAAGCCGCTCAGGCCCAGGTCCTGCCGCTTGTCCGCCACATCGAGCATGGAGGCCAGGTCGTAGGAGGCGAGAGAGGTCCCCCGCTGGTCGACCAGCAGGACCCTCATGTTGGGCTGGTCGGCGAGGTAGATCTTTCCGTTGGCGTAGGCGATGGCGGTGGGCCGGAACTCCCCGGAGAACTCCGGCGGGACTCCGGTCAGGTTGATCCGCTCCTGCGGCTCGCCCCGGAAGTTGGCTCGGACGACCGAGAACTGGCTCTCACGGTAGGTGAGCAGGACGAGGTCCCCGTCCTCCAGCGCGGCGACCGCCCCCACGAAGCCCATCTCGTCGTCGGTGGTGCCGAAGCTGTAGGTCTCGACCCCGGTGGCGTTGAACACCCGGACGGTGCCGGAGCCGGTGGCGAACAGCTCGTTGGCCGCCGGATCGTAGGAGAGGATGAGCCCGTTGAGCCGGATCTGGCCGGTGAGGGTGGCGAGGTCGTAGAGGTACCGGAGCTCCAGGCCGGCCACCCGGGCGGGTGACGCGACGGCAAGGGACGCGATGGCGAGCACGATGCTCGGTGGCAGGGGCCTCACGGGGGTTCCTCTGGACGGGGGTGCCACTGGCAAGCGCGGTGCCACAGTCCAGCGACGCAGATTTTCCGAGTGGATGAGTGATATCAGGCTGTTGAGGCGCGTGTAGCCAAAAGGGTTTCTGCGCGAGTTCACCCGTACATGGGGGAACAGCCGCGCACGGGAAACCACCCCCCCCGCGCGAGTAGCGGGGTTTGGGTGTACCTGCCAAGGTCCCCTCGATCGGGGGTGCTGGCGACCCGACCCTTTTCGGGCGAGCGTCGCGCGCGGCTCAGGATGCGGCCGGCCGCCGGCTGAGAGCGGTGAGAGCCGCCAGGGCGAGGGCGCCGGCGACCGTCAGCAGCTTTCCGAGCCGCACCTCCGGCGGGCAGTAGCGCATCTCCAAGAGGTGGCGGCCTGCGGGAAAGCGGACCGCGCGCACCAGGTAGTCGGCGGCCATGATCGTCGCCGGGCTCCCGTCGAGCGTGGCGACCCAGCCGGGCCAGAAGGCGTCGTTGATGACGAGCAGCCCCTCTCCCTCGGCCTCGGCCGTGAGCCGGAGCGACTGCGGGCCCCTCGAGACCTCGATCACGCGACCGCCGGAGGTGGCGAGGGGGTCGCCCGTCTCGACCACCACCTCGTCGCCGCCGCCGCGCAGCTGGGCGACGAGCGCCGCCAGCGCCTCCCCGGGAGAGGCCGCGGGGCGCGCGCGCCTGGCGAACAGCGCCCAGGGCCGGTGAGGCACCGCCCAGGCGGTGATCCCGAAGAGCGGATCGCCGAGGACCGGCTCGCCTCCGGCGACCGCCTGCTCGGCCAGCACCGCCTCGGCGGGAGAGGCGGGGTT
>DASRTO010000410.1:0-10909 GCA_035655915.1 Anaeromyxobacteraceae bacterium | reverse complement strand
GGTGATGACGGCCACGGCTCCGTCCACGGCGTAGCGTGCCTGGCTCATGCGCTCTCCTCTTCGCCCCCCACGGCCGGCGGGGGCTCAGGCGTTCTCGACGAACCGCTCCAGGTGGTGCTCGGTGTCGCCCAGCGACAGCTCGATGGCGGTGAGGCGGCGGAAATGATGGCTCACCATGAGCTCGTCTGTCACGCCCATTCCGCCGTGGAGCTGGACCGACTGCTGGCCCACGAAGCGGCAGGCCCGGCCCACCACCACCTTGGCTGCCGAGACCGAGCGGCGCCGCTCCCGGGGCTCGGGCGAGCCGGCCCGCAGGGCGGCCAGGTAGCTCATGGAGCGGGCCTGCTCCAGGTGCACCAGCATGTCCACCAGCCGATGCTGCAGCACCTGGAACTTGCCGATGGGGACCCCGAACTGCTTGCGGGCCTTGACGTACTCCAGGGTGGCGTCGAGCGAGGCCTGCATGGCCCCCACCGCCTCGGCGCACAGGGCCGCCACCCCGAGGTCCAGGGCCGCCTCCAGCGCCGGGAAGGCGCCCCCTTCCGGGCCCACCAGCTCCGCCGGCGCGCCCTCGAGCCGCACCTCGGCGGCGAGGTGGCCGTCGAAGGTGCGGTAGGGGAGGAGGGAGAGGCCCGCGGCGCCGGCGCGGACCGCGAAGAGCGAGATCCCGTCCTCCTCGCCGGCGCGGCCGCCGGTGCGGGCCGTGACCAGCAGTAGCCCGGCCGCCGGGGCGTGGAGCACCGCCGCCTTGTGGCCGGCCAAGGCCCAGCCGGCGCCGCGCCTCGAGGCGGACGCCGAGACCAGCGCCAGGTCGTGGCGGGTCCCCGGCTCGCCGTGGGCCGGCGCGGCCACGAGCTCCCCGCCAGCCAGGGCCGGGAGCCACTCCGCCTGCTGCGCCGCCGAGCCCAGCTGGCGCAGCAGCGCGGGGGCCACCACCGCCGAGGAGAGGTAGGGCTCGAGGAGCAGGGCCCGGCCGAAGGCGGTCATGCTGAGGAGCGTCTCCACCGGAGCCGGCCCCATGCCGCCGTGGGCCTCCGGAATCTGAAGTCCCAGCAGGCCCATCTCGGCGAGGCCCATCCACACCTCGCGGCTCCAGCCCTCCTTCGAGCGCAGGATGGCGCGGCGCGCCTCGAAGCCGTAGCGGTCGGCGAGGAAGCGCCGCACCTGGTCGGCCAGGAGCGCCTGCTCCGGGGTGAAGGAGAGGTCCATGGCTCAGAGCCCCAGGATGGCCTGCGCGATGATGTTCTTCTGGATCTCGTTCGAGCCGCCGTAGATGCTGGCCTTGCGGAGGTTGAGATAGGTGGCGGTGAGCGGCGCGGCGTGCGCCGGGCCCACCGGCTCGCCGGCGAAGCCGGGCTCCAGCGCCTCGGGGCGGAAGGGGAGAGCGTATGGGCCGGCCGCCTGCATCATGAGCTCGCTCACCGCCTGCTGCAGCTCGGTCCCCTTGACCTTGAGGAGCGAGGCCTCGGGTCCGGGGGCGCGCCGCTCCGCCTCGGCCTGGACCACCCGGAGGTTGGTGAGCTCGAGGGCCATGAGCTCGATCTCCACCTCGGCCAGGCGCCGGGCGAAGGCCGGGTCCTCCGAGAGGGGGCGGCCGTGGCGGGTCTCGGCGGCGGCGATGCGCCGGAGGCGCACCAGGCCCCGCTTGAGCGTCCCGACCCCGGCGATGTTGGCGCGCTCGTGGCCGAGCAGGAACTTGGCGTAGGTCCAGCCCTGGTTCTCCTTCCCCACCAGGTTCCCGGCCGGCACCTCCACGTCCTCGAACCAGACCTCGTTCACCTCCTGGCGGCCGTCGAGCATGGTGATGGGGCGCACCGTCACGCCCCGGGACCGCATGTCGACGAGCAGGAAGGAGATGCCGGTCTGGGCCTTGGCCGAGGGGTCGGTGCGCACCAGACAGAAGATCCAGTCGGCGTGCTGGGCCAGGGTGATCCAGGTCTTCTGGCCGTTGACGAGGTAGCGGTCGCCGCGCCGCTCGGCGCGGGTGCGCAGCGAGGCCAGGTCGGAGCCGGAGCCGGGCTCGGAGTAGCCCTGGCACCACCAGTCGTCGCCGGAGAGGATGCGCGGCAGGAAGCGCCGCTGCTGCTCCGTGCTGCCGAACTCCATGATCACCGGCCCTACCATCTTGAGGCCGAAGGGGAGGAGGCGCGGCGCCCCGGCGGCCGCGGACTCTTCTTCGAAGATCCACTGCTCCACCGGTCCCCAGCCGGTGCCGCCGAACTCCTTCGGCCAGTTCGGGCCGCCCCAGCCGCGCCGGTGGAGGACCTTCTGCCAGCGCACCGTGTGCTCGGCCGGTACCTGCAATCCCTCGAGGACGGCGCGGGAAATCTCGGCCGGGAGCTCCGACGCCAGGAACGCGCGCACCTCGGCGCGGAAGGCCTGCTCCGAGGGGGTGAAGGCGAGGTCCATGGGTCCTCCGGCGCCGCGGGCGACACCCTACCCGCGGGTCGGGGGAGGCGCAATGCGCTCGTGCTGCCATCGCCGGTGGAGCAGTTGGGACGGGGGGCGCGGGCATCCGGGCTCGAGGTCTGGGGTGTCTGAACCCCAAACGGGTGAAAGCTCTCACCCTGGAGATAGTAGATTCACCCGGATGGGTGCACACGAGCCGTAGGGCGGGGGCTCGTCCCCCGCCGGGGCTCGACGCGGATGATCACGGCCATTCAGGCGGCGCGCCGAACATGGGTTACGGGTGATGGCCCACGTCCACCGTCCCGCTTTCCGACCGGACCGCTGGCGTGCGGGCGGTCGGCCAGGGGCGCGGACCGCCAGGCGCGCTACGCGAGAGGGCGTAGGGCGGCCTGGTGATCGATCTCGGCGGAACGCCAGTGCCGGCCGAGCTGGAAGAGGGGGCAGTGCTCGCACGTCCAGCTCCTCCAGGAGCGACGCAGAACCTTTTCCAGGCATCCGTCGTACCTGGCGCAGGAGAGGCTGCGATGCTTCTCCACGTCTTCGTGGCTGACCAGGGAGCGGAGCTTGGTGGGGTTCGGTCCCATGGCGTGAGGACGCTACCGCTGGTCGGGCGCCCGCGCAAATCTGATGTTTCTTTCGGGAGATAGAGAACGCAGATTCACCCGGATGGGTGGCTCCCCTTCCTCGCGAAGAACGCCGCGAAGGCCGTCTGCGCCTCGGCGGAGGCGAGCCGGCGGCGGATTTCGGCCATCTCGTGGTCGATGGCCTCCTTCACGGCGGCGCGGTCGGGGCGGCGCAGCAGCGCCTTGGTGGCCCGCACCGCCTCGGGCGGGAGCGCCTGGAGCCGGGCCGCCACCTCGCGCGCCCGCGCCAGGGCCGCGCCCTGGGCGACCACGCCGGTGAGGAGCCCGGCCTCCAGGGCCTCGGCGGCCGAGAACTCGCGGCCGAGGAAGAGCAGGTCGGCGGCCCGCTTCGCTCCGGCCAGCCGGGGCAGGAGCAGGGTCGAGGCGCCCTCGGGCACGATGCCCAGCGGCACGAAGGGCATGCGGAAGCGCGCCCCCTCTCCGGCCCAGGCGAAGTCGCAGTGGAGCAGCATGGTGCTGCCGATGCCGACGGCCACCCCCTCCACCGCCGCCAGCAACGGCTTGCCGAAGCCGGAGATGGCCCGCAGGAAGGCGATGCCGGGAGCGTCGCCCGCCGCCGGCAGGGGCTTCTGGAAGTCCTTGAGGTCGTTCCCGGCCGTGAAGTGGCCGCCGGCGCCGGCGACGATCACCGCCCCCACGGCGGCGTCGCGGTCCGCCCCGGTCACCGCCTCGGTGAGGGCCCGGTAGGCGCCCTCGTCGAGGGCGTTGCGCGCCTCGGGCCGGCTCATGGTGAGGGTGAGGACGCCGCCTTCCAGGGATCGGATCACTCTCTCGGACATGGCTCACTCCGCGAGGGCGGCCTTGGCCGCCCGGTATTCGTCCTTCAGCTGCGCCACCAGCTGGTGAACCGGGAGTACCCGGTCGATGGCGCCCACCCCCTGGCCGGCGCCCCAGATGTCCTTCCAGGTCTTCTTCGACGAGCCGAAGTTCATCGACGTCTTGTCGGCGTGGGGCAGGGCGTCGGGGTCCAGGCCCGCCGCCAGGATGCTGCCGCGCAGGTAGTTGCCGTGCACGCCGGTGAAGTACGGGGTGTAGACCACGTCGGCGGCCTTCGACTCGACGATCATCCTCTTGTACCCATCCAGGGCGTTCGCCTCCTCGGTGGCGATGAAGCGCGTGCCCATGTAGGCGAGGTCCGCACCCATGGCCTCGGCGGCCAGCACCGCCCTGCCGGTGGTGATGGCGCCGGCCAGGGCCACCGGCCCGTCGAAGAGGCGGCGCACCTCGGCGAGGAACGCGAAGGGGGAGAGGGCGCCGGCGTGGCCGCCGGCCCCGGCGCAGACCAGCACCAGGGCGTCGGCGCCGCCCTGCAACGCCTTCTCGGCGTGCCGGACCGAGATGACGTCGTGGAGCACCACCCCGCCCCAGCCGTGGACCGCCTGCACCACCTCGCCCGGCGCCCGCAGGCTGGTGATGACCACCGGCACGCGGTGCTTCTCGCAGAGCCGGAGGTCGTGCTCCAGCCGGTCGTTCGACTGGTGGATGATCTGGTTCACCGCGAAGGGGGCCACCGTCTCGCCGGGGTGGTCGCGGCGGTAGGCGTCCAGGGCCTCGCGGATGCGGTGCAGCCACTCGTCGAGCTGCTCCTTGGGTCGTGCGTTCAGGGCCGGGAAGGCGCCCAGCACCCCGGCGGTGCACTGGGCCACCACCAGCTCGGGGCGCGAGACGATGAACATGGGGGCGCCCACGATCGGCAGCGAGAGCTGCGAACGGAGCCGGCGCGCCAGCTCCCGGCCTGGTGTCTCGGTCATCCGATCCTTAATGGCGGCGCCGGCCGGATCACACCCGCTCCTGGAACTCGCGCCCCAGAAGCCCCTCGGGCCGGACCAGCAGCACCGCCACGATGAGGACGAAGGCCAGCGTGCTCTTGAACTCCATGGCCAGGTAGGCGCCGAAGAGGCTCTCGGCCACGCCCAGGATGAGCCCGCCGGCGACGGCGCCGGGCAGGCTGTTCAGCCCCCCCAGCACCGCCGCCGCCAGGCCCTTGAACATGGGGTCGAGCATGAAGAACGGATCCAGCAGCAGCGCCGGCGCCAGGAACACCCCGGCCACCACCGCCAGGGCCGCCGCCATCCCCCAGGCGAAGGCCAGCACGGCGCGGGTGGGGATGCCCAGGGTCTGGGCGGCGGGGAGGTTCTCCGAGGTGGCGCGCATGGCGGCGCCGAGGCGCGTCCTCTGGGTGAGCAGGTAGAGGAGCAGGCTCGCCACCGCGGCGGCGACCAGCGTCCCCACCGCCAGCTCGCTCACGAACACCGGACCCACCTGCCACACCTTGGAGTCGGAGAGCGGGAAGGGGAAGCTGGTGGGCTCGGCGCCCCACCGGTAGACGGTGAAGCCCTGGAGGACCAGCGACAGGCCGAGGGTGAGGATTACCAGCCCGAGCGGCGTGGCGCCGCGCCGCTGCGCCGGCACCACCGCGCCGAAGTAGAACAGCACCGCCACCACCGCCCCCACCGCCAGGGCCAGGGGTAGCGCGATGGACAGGGGCAGCCCTGAGGTCACCGCCGCGAAGGCGATGAAGGTGCCGAAGGTGGCCACGTCGGCGTGGGCGAAGTTCAGGACCCGCGCCGAGCGGTAGATGAGCACGAGGCCCAGGGCCACCAGGGCGTAGAGGCTCCCCGCGGAGAGGCCGGCCAGCGCGTACTGGAGGAATCGGGCCACGATCGCCTACCGGAACGGCCAGAGCCGGAAGTAGAGCCGCGTCTTCAGCCAGACCCCGGCCAGGCCCAGCGGCTCGAAGATCAGCACCGCCAGGATGGCGGAGCCGAACAGGACCGGCACGGCCCAGCGGAAGTCGCCGAGCAGGGCCGGCACCAGGATGGCGAAGGCGGCGCCCAGCACCGAGCCCTCGATGGAGGCCAGCCCGCCCACGATCACCGCCACGAAGAAGGTCAGGGTCTCCTGGATGTTGAAGGACTGCGGCTCGAGGTGGCCCAGGTACTGGGCCATGAGCGCCCCCTGGACCCCGGTGTAGAAGGACGACACCCAGAAGGCCAGCAGCTTGTAGGTGGCGAGGTTCACCCCCATGGCCTCGGCGGCGATGTCGCTGTCGCGGATGGCCACGAAGGCCCGCCCCACGAAGGAGGAGGTGAGGTTGTAGGCCACCGCCGTGAAGGCCAGGAACAGGGCGAAGTACAGGCAGTAGACCCACACGTCGCGCGAGAGGCCCAGGGGGGGCTGGAGCGGCGGGATGGCCAGGCCGGCCCGCCCGCCGGAGAGCGACTCCACGTTGGCGAAGATCTGGTAGACGGCGGTGCCGAATCCCAGGGTGGCGATGGCCAGGTACGGCCCCTTGAGGCGGAGCGATGGGAAGCCCACCAGCCACCCCAGCGAGCCGGCGGCGATTCCGGCGGCCAGCAGCGAGAGCGGGAAGGGGGCGCCGGCGATGCGCAGGTGGCCGAAGGCGTAGGCCCCCACCGCCAGGAACCCGGCCTGGCCGAAGGAGATCTGGCCGGCGTAGCCCATGAGCAGGTTCTGGCCGATGATGCCGATGGCGTAGAGCCATACCAGGCTGCCGCGGGCCAGCCAGGCCCGCGGCGCCCACCAGGGGAGGACTGCCAGGGTCACCAGCAGCACCAGCAGCAGGCCCCGGGGGATGGGCTTGCGGACGAAGCGCAGGTCCTCGCGGTAGCTCTCGACGAGGTCCATCTCACTCCCGGTACAGCGACTCCACCAGCCCGCCGTAGCGCTTCTCGAGGTTGCGGCGCTTCACCTTCTTGGTGGGGGTGACGTCTCCCTCCTCCTCGTAGAAGCGCCGCGGCAGCAGGGCGAACTTCTTCACCGACTCCACCTGCGACAGGGTGCGGTTCACCGAATCCACCTCCCCGGCGATGAGCCGCCGCACCTCGGGCGACTGGGTCAGCTCCTGGAAGGTGGAGAAGGGGAGGCGGTGGTCCTGGGCGAACTTGGTGACGTTGTCCTCGTCGATGAGGATGAGGGCCACCAGGTACTTGCGCCGGTCGCCGATGACCACCGCGTCCTGGATGTAGGGGCTGAACTTGAGCTTGTTCTCGATCCAGGCCGGGGCGATGTTCTTGCCGCCGGCGGTGATGAGGATGTCCTTCTTGCGGTCGACGATCTTGAGCCGCCCCTCCTGCCACTCGCCGATGTCGCCGGTGTGGAGCCAGCCCTCCGGGTCGATGGTGCGAGCGGTCTGCTCCGGGTCCTTGAAGTAGCCCTGGAAGACGTGGGGGCCCCGGGTGCAGATCTCGCCGTCCTCGGCCAGCTTCACCTCGATGCCCACGATGGGCTCGCCCACCGTGCCCACCAGCGGCGCCTCCTGCCGGTTGACGCTGATGACGCCGGAGGACTCGGTCATCCCGTACCCCTCGATGAGCGGGATGCCCAGGGCCTGGAAGTACTCGAACAGCTCCGGCGCCGCCGGGGCCGCCCCGGAGAGGGCCAGCCGGATGCGGTCGAAGCCGATGCGGCGCTTGAGCGGCTCCAGCACCGTCCAGTAGGTGGCGAGGCGCAGCAAGCGCAGCGGGGCCGGCACCGCGCCGGCGCGGCTGGCCCGGGCCCAGCGCCGCCCCACCCGCACCGCCAGCCGGTAGAGGGCCCGCTTCACCCAGGTGGAGTCCTGGATGCGCAGCTCGATGGTGGAGGCCAGCTTCTCCCAGATGCGCGGCACGCTGGCGAAGTAGGTGGGCGAGACCTCGCGCAGGTTCTGGAAGAGCGTGTCCATGCTCTCCACGAAGTTCACCACGTAGCCGATGCGGGCGTGCTGCATGACCGAGCCCAGGTTCTCGTAGACGTGCGCCAGCGGCAGGTAGGAGACCAGCTCGTCGGAGACGTCGGCCGCGTTGCGCTCCAGGAGCGACTCCCCCATGAACAGGCAGTTCCGGTGGGAGAGCATGGCTCCCTTGGGGGGGCCGGTGGTGCCGGAGGTGTAGATGATCATGGCCGTGTCGCCGGGCTCGACCTCGGCCAGGCGCGCCTCCACCCGGCCTGGATCGGCGGAGAGCAGCGCCTCTCCCTCCTTCAGGAAGGCGCCCAGGAAGACCACCCGCGGGTCGTCGAACCCCCACAGCCCCTTCTCGTCCCACACCACCACCCGCTCCACCCGGGTCCCCGAGACCGCGGTGAGCACCTTCTCCAGCTGCTCCTCGTTCTCCACGAAGATGAGCCGGGCCCCGGAGTGCTGCAGGAGATACTGCACCTGCTCCGGCGAGGAGGTGGGGTAGACGCCGACGGTGGCGCCTCCCGCGGCCATGATGCCGAGGTGGCAGTGGAGCCACTCCGGGCAGTTCTCGCCCAGCACCGCCACGTTGTCGCGACGCGACAGGCCGAAGGCCACCAGGGCGGCCGCCACCTTCCGCACCTCCTCGGCGTACCGGCGCCAGGTGACCCGGTGCCAGATGCCCAGCTGCTTGTAGCGGATGGCGAGCGCCTCCGGGCGCCGGCGCGCCTGGTCGAAGAGCAGCCCGGGGAGGGTGGCCGGCGCGCTCACCAGCGCCTCCGCTTGCGGTAGAGGCGCCAGCTCTTCACCGAGGCGGCGTCCGCGGCGCCCACGCCCAGGTAGACATCGCGGACGTCCTGGTTCTCGGCCAGCTCCTGCGGGGTGCCCTGCATCACGACGCGGCCCGTCTCCAGAATGGCCGCTCGGCGCGCCACCTTCAAGGCCAGGCGCGCGTTCTGCTCCACCAGCAGGATGGTGGTGCCGGTCTGGCTGATGCGCACCAGGGCGTCGAAGACCACCCGCGCCAGCTCCGGGGTCAGCCCCAGGGAGGGCTCGTCGAGCATGAGCAGCTTGGGCCGGCGCAGGAGCGCCCGGCCGATGGCCAGCATCTGCTGCTCGCCTCCGGAGAGCGTCTCGGCCTGCTGCGAGAGGCGGGCCTCCAGCACCGGGAACATGGTGAGCACCCGCCGCAGGTCCTCCCGGGCGGCCCGGTCGCGCCGGCCCCACAGCCCCAATTCCAGATTTTCGGCCACCGTCAGCTCGCGGAACAGTCCGCGGTCCTCGGGGACGAAGACGATCCCGGCCCGGGCCACCGCCTCGGGGCGGCGCCGCTCGATGGGCCGGCCGTCGAGCTGGATCGATCCCTTCTTGGGCTGGTCGCGCAGCAGCCCGGCGATGGTCTTGAGGAGCGTGGTCTTGCCGGCGCCGTTCGGCCCCAGCACCGCCACGATCTCGCCCGGGAACACCTCCAGCGAGACCCCGGTGAGGGCGTAGATCCGGTCCAGGTAGAGCGTCTCGATGCTCTTCACGGCCAGCAGGGGGGCAGCGGCGCTCACTGGTCCCCCAGGTAGGCGCGGACCACGCCGGGGTGCTTCTGCACCTCCTCCGGCGTTCCCTCCACCAGCTTCACTCCGCGATCCAGCACCACCATCCGGGTGGCGAGGCGCGAGGCCACCCTGAGGTCGTGCTCCACCAGCAGCACGGTCACGCCGAAGCGGCCGCGGATCTCGTGGATCCAGTAGCTCACCTCGTCCTTCTCCTCGGCGGTGAGGCCGGAGACCGGCTCGTCGAGGAGCAGGAGCCGGGGCTCGGTGGCCAGCGCTCGGCCCAGCTCCACCCGCTTCTGCACCCCGTAGGCGCAGCTGCCGGCGTGGGTGTCGCGCCAGGCCTCGAGGTTCAGGAACTCGATGATCTCCTCGCACTTCTCGCGGTGGCGCACCTCCTCGCCGCGCAGGCGCAGCGCGGCGGCGAGGACGTTCTTCCGGAAGTGGCGGTGCCGCCCAAGCATGATGTTGTCCAGCACCGTCATGTGGAGGAACAGGCGCAGGTTCTGGAAGGTCCGGGCCAGGCCCCGGGCGGTCACCCGGTCCGGGGAGAGCCCGAGCAGGCTTTCTCCCTGGAAGGCGACGGCGCCCGAGGTGGGCCGGTACAGGCCGGTGATGCAGTTCATGAGCGAGGTCTTCCCCGACCCGTTGGGCCCGATGACGGCCAGGGTCTCGCCCTCGGCCACGCCGAGGTCGATCCCGGCCAGCGCGGTGATGCCGCCGAAGCGGAGGTGGAGGTCCCGGACCTCGAGCAGCCCGCCCATCCCTAGAACTTCGTCGGGAAGGGCTGGTAGTCGGTGATCTGCGTGACGCCGAGGTCGGCGGCCTTGCCGGCCCGCATGAGCCGGACGGTGTTCTGGCCGTGGTGCCGGTCCGGGCCGAAGCTCATGGGGGCGTAGAGCCCCTCGCCGGTCCAGTCCTTGACGGTCTCCATGGCCTTCACGAACTTCTCGCGGGTGAGGTCGCGGCCGGCCTTCTTGAGCCCCTCCACCAGGATCATCACGTCGGCCGCGCCCTGCACCGCGAAGCCCTCCCGCCCCTTCAGCTTGGGATCGATCCGGGTGACGATCTCGACGATCCTGTCGGCGGCCGGCTCTCCGCGCATCTTGGCGACCGAGTCGAAGTAGGCCCCGTCGTACAGGTCGCCCAGCAGCCGGAACATGGTGTCCCGGTCGTAGAGGGTGAAGGAGCAGAAGATCTTGGGCCGGTAGCCGACCTTGGCCATCTCCTTCACCAGCCCGGCGGCGTGGGTGGCAGTGGAGTAGAAGAGCACCGCCTCGGCGCCCGACTCCTTCATCTTGAGGGCGTGGGTGCCCAGCTCGCGGTCGGTCACCTCGTAGAAGACCTCGCCCACCAGCGTCGTGCCGGGCGTCTTCGCGAGGCCGCGCTTCACGCCCTCGAGCGCCTCCTTGCCGAAGTCGTCGTTCTGGCCGAAGAAGCCCAGCTTCTTCACGTTCTCCAGCCTGGCCGCCTGCTGGGTGAGGAACTCGGCCTCGTCGGCGTAGTCCGGGTAGGCCTGGAAGACGGTGCGGATCTTCGCCTTGGGCTGCTTGGCGAAGACCTGCACGTTGCCGAGGGGGAAGACGAGCGGCAGTCCGGCCTCGGCCACCAGGTCCTTGTTGGCGTTCAGCACC
>DASRTO010000409.1:0-5189 GCA_035655915.1 Anaeromyxobacteraceae bacterium | reverse complement strand
GCCACCCCGGCCAGGCCGGCCAGGACCAGCGCCGCCGTCAGCCCCGGCCGCGCCCGGACCGCTTCGAGGTCCGCGCGCAGGGCCGCGGCCGCGCCGGCCGGCCGGCAGGCGCCCCAGGCGGCGGCGAGCAAGACCAGGGCGGCCACCCAGGAGGCGGCGCACAGGAGGCACCAGGCGCCGATGGCCAGCTTGCTCACCAGCGCCAGCGCCACCGAGATCGAGGTGAAGGTGGCGCCCGCGGCGAGGAGGAGCCCCGACGGCCAGGTCGGGGACGGCTTGCGGCGGAGGAGGCCCCAGGCGGCCAGCGCCGCGGCGAGCCCGTAGCCCATGACGCCCCAGCCGGCCACAGGGATCCCGAGCACCACCGCGTAGCGGCTCGCGGCCACGCGGTCGCAGCTCACGGTCTCCGAGAGGTCGCAGAAGCTGGCCACGCCGGCGTGGGCCTGCACGTGGATGCGGACCAGGGCGAGGGAGAGGGCCATGCCGGCCAGCGCGGCGGCGAGCGCGACGCCCAGCGCGCCCCGCGGAGGGCCCGGCGCGGCGGGCCCGCCCTTCGCCTTCGGTGCGGCCATGAGGTCGGCGGTCCCGCCCCGGGCTAGTCGATGGGACAGGGGAGGACCGGCTCGCAGGGCTTCTGCTTCTCCGGACCGCCGTCGCCCTTCGGCGCCGGCGGCGGCCCCTTGGCCTCCTGGCCCTTGGCGCCGCCGTCCTTCTTCTTCGCCTCGGCCGCCTTGGCCGCCGCGTCGGGCGCGGCGCCGGGGGCAGCCTTGCGCGGCTCCTCGGCGCTGGCGACGCCGAGCAGACAGGTCGCGGCCGCGACCACCAGCATCCTTCTCACGGGCACCTCCGAAACGCGATGGCAAGGGGAGCCTAACGCGGTGGCGAACGGGGAGAAAGCAAAAGCTGCGCCTCGCCCGCGGGCCGGGCACACCCCGGGCGGGCGATTGGTGGCGGCGCTACCACAGCTCCAGCTGCCGCGCCGACTCGAGCGGCTGGGCCCGGATGCCCTCCCGCCGCAGCGCCCGCGCCAATTCCTCGGCGAAGCCGTGCAGGGTGTAGACCCGTCCGGCCCCGCTGGCCCTGGCGTAGCGCACCAGCGCCGGGAAGTCGGCGTGGTCCGAGAGCGGGAAGGCGGCGTCGGCCCCGCGCCACATCACCCGCGAGCGGTCCACCGCCCACCCGGTGAGCACCGCGGTTCTGCGCGGCCGGATGCGGGCCACCGCCGCGGAGCGCGACAGGTGGGGCGGCGCCACCACCACCTCGCCGCGGGCCGCCCCCTCGTGGTCCAGCGGCCGGACGTTGGGCAGCGACACCCCGAGCCGCTGGTAGACCCGGTTCAGGACGTGCACGGCGGCGTGGGCCCGCAGGCGGTAGCCCAGCTCGCCCAGGTACTTCTGGATCTCCTGGGCCTTGCCGAGCGAGTAGGCCAGCAACACCGGGGTGGCCCCGTCGCAGAGGGCGTCGTCCACGAAGCGCCGGACGGCGGCCAGCACCTCGGCCTTGGGCGGGAAGACGTAGCGCGGCAGGCCGAAGGTGGACTCCATCACCAGCACGTCGCAGCCCATCACCTCCGCCGCCTCGGCAGCTGCATTGGGCTCGAGCGACAGGTCGCCGGTGTAGCCCAGCGCCGTCCCGTTGCGGCGCACCCGGAGCTGGGCCGAGCCGAGGACGTGCCCGGCCGGCAGGAGCTCCAGGGTGAGCTCGCCCAGGCCGAAGGGGGTACGGTAGGCGGCGGGCAGCGCCTCGCCGCGGACCCGCTCCCCGAGCCGCTGGCGCATCAGGGCCACGGTGGCCTCGGTGGCGATGGTGCGGTCGTGCCGGGCGATGTGGTCGCCGTGGGCGTGCGAGACGAAGGCGCAGCCGCTGCGGCGGCGGGCGTCGAGGAACAGGCCGCTGCCGGTGACGTGCAGCTCCCCCTTGACGAGCTCGATGGGCGGCGGCCGGCGCATCGGCCCCCTTCTTACCGCACCCGGCCGACAGCGGCCTCGGGAGCACCCGCCCGGGAGGCCGGCCTTCCGGCGCCACGCCCGGCTATGGCTATGATGCTCGCGTGCTCGTCAATTGCGTCGCCTACCAGGACGGCCGGAAGCTGGCGGACATCCAGCCGGATGAGATCGGCGGGTACGTGAGCCGGCCGGAGTGCTTCGTATGGGTGGCCATCAAGGACCCCGAGCCGGCCGACGTGGCCGCCCTGCAGCGGCAGTTCTCCCTGCACCCGCTGGCGGTCGAGGACGCGCTCCACGGGCACCAGCGCCCCAAGATCGAGGAGTACGGCGACTCGCTCTTCGTGGTGCTCCACACCCTGGAGGTGGCCGGGGGCGAGCTGCAGGGCGGCGAGGTCGCCATCTTCGTGGGGCGCAACTACGTGCTGTCGATCCGGACCCGCAGCTCACAGGGGTTCGCCGAGGTGCGCGCCCGCTGCGAGCGCGAGCCCGAGCTGCTGCGGCAGGGAGCGGGTTTCGTGCTCTACGCCCTCATGGACGCGGTGGTCGACCGCTACTTCCCGGTGATCCAGGCGCTGGAAGCCGACCTGGAGGCGGCCGAGGAGGGGATCTTCGCCGGCCACTCGACGCGGGCCAGCGTGGAGGCGCTCTACGCGCTGAAGCAGCGCCTGACCCGGCTGCAGCACGCCGCCCGTCCGCTGCTGGAGGCGACCGGGAAGCTCTACGGGGGGCGGGTGCCGCCGGTCTGCGCCGCCGCCCAGGACTACTTCCGGGACGTCTACGACCACCTGCAGCGCATCAACCAGAGCATCGAGGCCCTGCGCGACATGGTGGTGACCGCCGTTTCGGTGAACCTCTCGCTGGTCACCCTGCAGGAGAACGAGACCACCAAGCGCCTCGCCTCCTACGGCGCCCTGGTGGCGGTCCCGACCATGGTGGCCGGCCTGTACGGGATGAACTTCCAGCACATGCCCGAGCTGAGCTGGTCCTTCGGCTACCCCTTCGCCATCGGCGTGATGGTGGTCGTCGACGCCTGGCTCTTCTGGCGCTTCCGGCGGGCCGGCTGGCTGTGAGGCCGGAGCGCCCGGCGTGTCCTCCGCGCCCGCGGGCCGGACCGGCTCACGCCGGCGGCTCGCCCAGGACCGGGGCGGCGGCGTGGCGGCGGCGCGCCTCCAGCGCCCCGCCCACCTCGCCGGCCACCACGCCGAGGACGATGAGGCCGCCCCCGGCGAGATCGAGGGCCGAGAGCGCCTCGCCGCCGACCCAGTGCGAGAAGAGAGCCGCCGCCGGTGGCTCCAGCGAGTAGATGAGGGCCGCCCGCACCGCGCTGGTGTGGCGCTGGGCCCAGTTCATGACGAAGAAGGCGCCGGCGGTCATGGCCACGCCGGTGAAGAGCACCGTGCCCCACAGCCCGGCCCCGCCGCCGACCGCGCGCGCCTCGAAGGGCAGCATGAGGAGGGCGCCGGCGAGCACCACCCCGATCTGCCCCAGCGCCAGGAGCGACAGCGGGTGGCGCGCCGACCACTCCGAGGTCCACAGGATCTGGAAGGCGTAGGAGACGGCGCAAGCGGCGGTGAGGGCGTCGCCGACCCGGACCGGGGCCGGCAGGTCCCCGCCGAAGGGGCGGGTCAGCAGGAGCAGCCCCGCCACCGCCAGGCCCACCCCGGTCCAGGCAGCCCAGGCCACCCGCCTTCCCATGAGGAAGCGGGAGAGGAACGGCACGATGAGAACCGCCATCCCGGTGATGAAGGCGGAGCGGGCCGGGGTGGTGTGCTTGAGGCCCAGCGTCTGGAAGGCGAAGCCGCCGAAGGTGGCGAGGCCGAGCAGGGCGGCGTGGCGCCACAGGCCCCGCCCAGGCCGGTCGCGGCGCCATAGCCAGATCGCCCCCACCGCCGCAGTCGCCACCGCGAAGCGGAGCGCCAGGAAGACGCCCGGCGACGTCCCCGCGAGGACCCGCTTCACCAGCGTGAAGGTCGAGCCCCAGGCCAGGGTGAGAAGCAGAAGGGCGAGGTCGGCCACGGCTCGGCCCTAGCGGCCGCCGGCGGGCGGCCCGGAGGGTGGCGGCTCCGGAGCCACCGGCCCCGACGGCGCCGGGGCGGCCTCGGCCCCGAACCGGTTGTGCAGCGCCACCGGGGCGGCCATGGCCCGCCGCATCCGCATGTTGAGGAGCTCGACCCCGAGCGAGAAGGCCATGGCGAAGTAGACGTAGCCGCGCTCGATGTGCCGCCCGGTGCCCTCGGCCACCAGCATGAGGCCCACCAGGAGGAGGAAGGCCAGCGCCAGCATCTTCATGGTGGGGTGGCGCTCCACGAACGTCCCGATGGCGCCGGCGAAGGCCATCATCACCGCCACCGCGATCACCATGGCCGCCGCCATCACCGAGAGGTGGCTGGCCATGCCCACCGCGGTGATGACCGAGTCGAGCGAGAAGACCACGTCCAGGACGGCGATCTGGAAGAGCACCATGCCGAAGGCGGCGGCCCCCCCGGGCGCCCGGCGGGGCTCGTGGCGCACCTCCAGCCTGTCGTGGATCTCGAAGGTAGCCTTGGCGATGAGGAAGAGCCCGCCCCCGGCCAGAATCAGGTCGCGCCCGGTGAAGCCGTGGCCGAGGAGGCGGAAGAGCTCGCGGGTGAGCCCCATGAGCCAGGTCACCGCCAGCAGGAGCAGGAGGCGCATGCCCAGCGCCAGGGCCAGCCCGATGCGGCGGGCCGCCGGCTGCCGCTCGGGCGGGAGCTTCCCCGCCAGGATGGAGAGGAAGACGACGTTGTCGATCCCGAGCACGATCTCCATGGCGGAGAGCGTGGCCAGGCTCATCCAGGTGGCGGGCTGGCTCCAGGTCTCGATCATGGCGGGCCCCTTCATGCCAGAGGGGCCGGCGCGAGTCGAGGACCGGGGGGCGGCCGGGCGGGTGCCCCCCGCGGGGCGGACGGCGATCCTCCGCCGCATGACTTCCGGCCGGTTTCGTGCTTCCCTGCGTCCCCATCACGGAGGTCCCCAGTGAGACGGACCACGCTCGCGCTCGCCTTGCTCCTCGCCGCCCCGGCCGGTGCCGAGGAGGGGATGTGGATGCCCATGCAGGTGCCGGCGCTCGCCCCGCGCCTGGCAGCGCTGGGGTTCAAGGGCGACCCGGCCGCCTTCGCCGACCTGACCGGCGACCCCATGGGGGCGATCGTGTCGCTAGGTGGCTGCAGCGCCTCGTTCGTCTCCGCGGACGGCCTGGTGGCCACCAACCACCACTGCGCCCTC
>DASRTO010000408.1:0-2615 GCA_035655915.1 Anaeromyxobacteraceae bacterium | reverse complement strand
TCCCACACCGGCGGGGGACAAGCCCCCGCCCCACGGACATCATCATCATCTCAACTGGCGGAAAGGGTGGGATTCGAACCCACGATACGGTTCCCCGTATACTGGTTTAGCAAACCAGCGCCTTCGGCCTCTCGGCCACCTTTCCCGAACCTGTCTCCTTCGCGTGGTCCTTCGTCCTGGCGGAGGAGGAAGGATTCGAACCTTCGGAGGGCGTGAGCCCTCAGCGGTTTTCAAGACCGCCGCCTTCGACCGCTCGGCCACTCCTCCGAACCCCTGGATCCGCCTTCGCTTCTCCCGGTGCGAGGGCACGGCGCCCCCCGAACCGGGCCCGCCCATATAAGGTATACGGGCGGGCGGGATCAAGGGCCAAGCGCGAGGCCGGCGCCGGCCCTGCCCCGGGCGCGGCGCCGCGACACCCCTCAGGACGGCCCGTAGCACTCGTCCACGGGGCGGCACCTGAGGCCGCGGTCCTTCTCCTTCACCCACTCGCCGCCGGGGCAGCACAGCTCGCCGTGTCCGCACGCCGGCCCGGAGCCGCAGCGGCACTCGCAGGTCTCGGGGTCGAGCGTCCCCGAGCAGCAGGTCCCTTCCTGGCAGGTGGAGAACGGCGGGCCGCACTGGGCGTCGGTCTCGCACCGCGCGGGCTTCCCGAAGCACTTCCCGGGCGCCTTGAACCGCGGCGGCGCCTGCGGCCCGGCGTCGGGCGGCGGCTTCCCCGACGGTCCCCGCTGGCAGGCGGGGAGGGCCAGGGCGAACGCCAGGGCGAGGAGCCCCAGGCGACGGGTGGCGGCGCTCACTTCAGCCTCCCCCGCAGGGCGCCGGCCCAGACGTGCATGTGCTGGGTCTCCACCGACTGGCTGAAGCACCCCTCGCGCGAGTCCCCCCAGGCGCCGACCAAGGCGATGAGCCCGGGCTCGGCGAACTGGAAGGCGCCGCTCAGGTACTCGCCGTAGTAGTGCAGGCAGAGGTTCGTGCACGGGTAGAAGAACGGGCCGATGTCCGGCTCCTCGAAGATGCCGTCGCCCTCGGTGGCCTCGGTGAGGTTGAACGGGCCGTCGTACGTCTTCCCGCCGTCGGTCGAGATGGCTCCCTCGACGATGGTGCGGGTGCGCATCTCGTCGCTGACGCCGAGGCGACCCTTGTACGGCTGGGCGTACCAGATGAGGCCCACCCGCCGGTCGATGGTGCCGTCCGGCACCTTGCCGGTGAAGACCGCGGGCTTCGAGGCCCACAGCCCCACCCGGCTCGCGACGGTGCGCATGGTCCCGGCCTTGGAGATGGACTCGATCTCCTGGGCCGGCACGGCGAGTCCGCAGGTGCCGAGGTCGCGGCGATTGCCCGCGGCGTCGCAGTGGTCGGCCCCGGGGATGCGCCACTGGATGAGGCGCTCGCGGTGCGCCTCGTTCGGCGCGGTCCCTGCCTGGACCTGCTCGGTGACGGCAACGACGTACTCGCCGTCCTCGTCCTGTCCCACCGCCAGGGCGGGGAGGATGTCGCCGCGGTCGGCCTCGGTGCCGAACCGCGGCGGCGTGACGATGTTCTGGCCGTTGAGGAGCCCGCGCGGGACCGACGCCTGCGACGGCGGCGCCACCGCCGACAGGATCCGCTGCCAGGGCGCCCCCAGGGCGAGGCCGATGGAGGGGTTGCGGTGGACCTCGATGCGCGTCTGCGCGCCGCCGCTGCAGGAGTAGGTGAACTCGCCGGCGAGGTAGAAGGTGTTGCGCCCGGCGGCGATGTGTGGGTGGCGGAACTGGGAGACGCTCGCGCAGGAGGGATCGGGCGGATCGGCGTTGGCGCGGGGGTCGAAGGTGAAGGTCCCCGAGACGCGCATGGTCGGCTGGTCGAGGTCCCACACCAGCCGGTACTGCCAGGTGGCCTCGGCCCAGGCGAGCACGGCCAGGGCGCCGTCGCCGGCGATGGCGACCTTGGGGCCGTCGGGGATGCCGGACTGGGGGCCCAGGGCCACGAAGCCGTCCTCGAACGAGGCGCCGTGGTCGCGGGAGCGGCTGAGGAGGAGGAACCAGGGCGGCCCGACCCGGGCGAGCCCTGACTGGCCGATGCTGGCGTAGAGGATGACGCCGTTCATGCCCGGGGTCTTGCTGCTCCAGGCGGCGAGCCAGGGGTCGCCGTGGCGGGCGTTCACGCCCTGGCGCTGGAGCGACGGCGACACCGGAAGCTGCGGCTGGCGCACCCAGGGGCCGCCGAAGGTGGTGGAGGTGGCCCAGCCGTCGAGCGAGGCGGGGGACGGGTAACGCCAGCAGCTCGAGCCGGCATCGGCCATGGCGTCGGTGCCGTCGTTGTAGCCGACCACGAACCTCGAGGCGGGCTCGCGCTCGGGGCGGTCGGGGGGGAGGGCGATGCGCACCATCGACGTCTCGCTCTGGGGGAAGTGCCGGTGCGTGGCGTCGACGTCCGGGGACGAGACGCGGTAGTCGGTCGGGGCGCAGGTGCAGGCGCCGCCGAGGATGGCGGCGGCGCCCAGGGCGGTGGCGAGGATGGCTCGAGCCGACATCGCCGTCGTGTCCTCGTAGCGCGGGTGGATGGCCAGCCGCCGGGGCGGGCGCGCCGGCGGTCGGACGGGCCCGCGTACCCGCACCGGCTGTCCAGCCGGGAGA
>DASRTO010000407.1:0-5073 GCA_035655915.1 Anaeromyxobacteraceae bacterium | reverse complement strand
GCCGGGGTTCGACGAGCGTGACCACCGCCATCATGGCCGCGCCCGCACGCGTGGATCCGGCGGTCGCCCGCGGGCCGCAAGGACCCGCCCTACGAGCGGTGTCGGCGCAGGCGAACCCTCAGCCGGACAGCGGGACCCGCCAGGTGCGCTTGCAGCGGCGGCACTTCAGCTCGACCGCCCGACTCACGACCCTGGCGAGCAGGCTGCCGCAACCGCAGCGCAGGTCTCCCGGCTCGTCACAGCGCTTGATCCCGACCTCCACTGCGGCCGGGCTTTCGACCTCGGCCCCCTTCTTGACTGAGATCAAGTTTCAGTTCCTTTCGCCGGACCGGGAGTGGCCGGAGGAGGGGGACACCTCGCGGGCCCTTGCCTGGCACTCGCGGCAGCGCCCCCACAGCTGGTGCAGGTGTCCCTCCAGCGTGAAGCCGTAGCGGGCGGCGATCTCCCGCTGCAGGATCTCGAAGGCCTCGAACTCGAACTCCACCACCTCGCCACAGACCCGGCACACCAGGTGGTCGTGGTGCTCCCGCCCGAAGGCGGTTTCGTATTTCCTCATATCCCCTGAGATGACAGCGGCTTGCAGGATGCCGGCCTCCGTGAGCAGGGGGAGAGCCCGGTATACGGTAGCCTTCGATCCGCGGATGCCGCGCCGCTTCAGGTCGGAGACCAGATCCTCGATGGGGAAATGGCCGCGCCGATTCAATGCCGCCTCGACGATGGCGGCCCGCGCCGCAGTGAGGCGCAGCGACCGATCGGAGAGGAAGCGCCCGAACTGGTCCAGCGCCCTCTGTGCTGCCGGCGGGTGACGACCCAGATTATTGCGACTCTGTCTCATGAATTCAGAGTACCCGGCGAGGCTGCGGCATGTCAACGGGCCTGCCGGCCCATGGCCTTCCCAGCCGGGGACCCGCAACACGGTCCAGGCGACCGTGCCCTCCGCCCACCACGGCGGCGCCAACCGTGCATACTGCCGGGTCCGACGCGCCGCGCCACGCTCTGTCCCACATCCGCGGGTTTTTGCGCCTGTGGCGCGGCCCCTATACTCGGCGGGATGAACGGGACGGGGCGGCGCGGGGGCGTCGTGGCGAGGGCGCTCCTGGCCTGCCTGGCCGGCGGCCTGGCCACCTCACCGGCCCTGGCCGCCGCGCTCTCCCCGGAGGCGGCGCGCCAGCTCCGCGAGTCGCTCGACCGGATCGTCGCCTCGGCGGCCCTGGCCGGCGCCCGGGCCGGGGTGCTGGTGGCCGAGCTGGAGAGCGGGGCGGTGGTCTACGCCCACGACGCCGACGAGCTCTTGAACCCGGCCTCCAACGTGAAGCTCTGCACCACCGCCGCGGCGCTGGCGCGGCTCGGCCCCGAGTACCGCTTCGAGACCGAGTTCCGCGTCGACGCCCCCGGCAAGGCGGCGCGCTCGCTCTACGTGCGCGGCAAGGGCGACCCCACCCTCACCACCGAGCGGCTGTGGGCCATCGCCGGGGAGCTGTCCCTCCTCGGGCTCTCCACGGTGCGGGACCTGGTGCTCGACGACTCCTGGTTCGACGCCGAGCGCGAGGGGCCGGGCTTCGACCAGGAGCAGGGCGACCGGGCCTACCTGGCGCCGGCCTCGGCCCTCTCGCTCAACTTCAACGCCGTGGCCATCCACGTGGCCCCGGGCAGCCGCCCCGGGGAGCGGGGGCGGGTGGCGCTCGAGCCCATGAGCGACTTCTTCGACCTCCGCAACGAGACCGTCACCGTGCGCGCCTCGGCCCGGCGCCGGGTGGTGCCGAGCTCGGTCCCGCTCGAGGGCCGCCAGCGCATCGTGGTGCAGGGGCGGCTTCCCGTCGGCGGGCGGGCCCAGGTGGTGTGGCGCAAGATCGACCACCCGGTCCTCTACCTGGGCCACACGCTGCGGCGCCTGCTCGCGCTGCGCGGGGTGAAGGTGACGGGCCGGGTGAGGCGCGGCGCCGCGCCCGAGGAGGCGGTGCTGCTCCACGTGGCCGAGTCGGAGCCGCTCGGCGAGGTGGTGCGCCGCCTCAACAAGACCTCCAACAACTTCGTGGCCGAGCAGATCTTGAAGACGCTGGGCGCCGAGATGAGCGGCCCGCCCGGCAGCTGGCCCAAGGGCGTCGAGGCGGCGGAGGCCTTCCTGGCCTCGGCGGGCCTGCCGCGCGGCACCTACGTCATGAAGAACGGCTCCGGGCTCAACGACTCCAACCGCTTCTCGGCCCGGCAGCTCACCACCCTGCTGCGCGAGATGTGGCGGCGCTTCCCGCTCATGCCCGAGTTCGTGGGGTCGCTCCCGGTGGCCGGGCGGGACGGCACCATCCGCTGGCGCATGGAGGGCACCGACGCGGTGGGGCGCCTGCGCGCCAAGACCGGGACGCTGGAGAGCGTCACCAGCCTCTCCGGCTACGCCGAGACCCAGGGCGGCGAGCGGCTGGTGTTCGCGGTGCTGGTGAACGACGCCCCCAGCCGCGGCGCGGCGGCGGTGCGGGCGGTGGACGCCATGGGCGCCGCCCTGGCCGCCGCCGGAGCGAAGGAGCGCCCCGGCGAGGCGGTGGCGCTCGGGACCGCTCCCTCGCCCAGCCCGGCGCCGAGCGACGCGAAGGCCCGGCTGCAGACCTACCGGCGCCTCGGCGCCGCCGGCGACCGGCGCAACCTCCCCTTCCTGCGGACGGCGCTCCGCACCGAGGGCGACCCGGCCATGCGCCTGGCGGTGGCCGAGGCCATCTGGCGCTCCGACCCCGACGGCGACACCTCGCGCCGCACCTTCCTGGACGGCCTCTCCGCCGACCCCGACACCGTCCTGCGGCTGCGGGCCCTGGCCGGCGGCGACGGCGAGCCGGCGCTCGACGCCCTGGCCGACCTGGCCGCCGAGGGGCTCCCCGAGGCGCTGGCCCGGCTGCTGGATCTCGCCCCGGCGGCGGCGCGCGAGCCGGCGCTCCTCGACATCTGGGGCGACGCCCTGGTCGAGGTGGCCCGCACCGCGCCCGAGGAGACGCTCGCCGCCCTGCGCGGCGCCGCCGGCGCCGACGTCGCCACCCGGGCCCTGGCCCGGGGCCTGGCGCGTTCCGGGGAGCGCGACCACCCCTTCCCCGCCGCCGTGGCGCGGATCGCCGCGGAGGGCGGCGAGGCCGCCGACTGGGCCCGCGCTCTGGCGGCCCGCCTCGACGAGGAGACCCGCACCGCCGCCGCCGCGCTACGGGCGCCCGCCGCCTCGGCCCCCGCCCGGAGCCCGAACGCGGATCCTGCGCCCGCCGGGGAGTCGCGGCCGGGCGGCGGGTAGAGGACTCCGGGCAGATCATGCCCAGCTACACGACCGGCGTCTTCTACCACCCGTCCTTCTCGCGGCGCAGCTACCTGACGGTGGGAAACCGGCTGGCCGACTTCCCTCGGGCGCTGGACGCGATTCTCGAGAGCCGAAGCGTCGGACTGTACGAGCCGGAGCCCGTCTCGGAGGAGCTTCTTCTGAAGGTCCACACGCCCGATCTGCTCGAGGGAGTCGGGCGGGATCCCCTCTGCTCCACGGCCTGGCACTCGGCGGGGAGCGTGGTGAGCGCGGGGGAGCGGATCGCCCTGGGGGAGTTGAGGAACGCCTTCGCCTTCATCGGCGCGGGGGGACACCACTCGGGGCGGGACTACTTCGGCGGCTACTGCTGCTTCAACGACGTGGCCCTCTGCGTCGTCAATCTCCGCGAGAAGCTCGGCCTGAGGCGTTTCGCCATCCTGGACACGGACGCCCACCACGGGGACGGCACGCGCGACCTCTTCCGCGCCGACTCGGATCTCCTCCACGTCTGCTTCTGCGGGACAGACTACGAATCTTCCGACGGGACGAAGGTGGACGTGGCTCCCCCGGGTCCGTGGGAGGACTCCGCGGACGGGCGGCCGATGGACGACGTCTACTTCGAGCTGGTCTCGAGGCACTTCCCGCACCGCGTCCGGCAGTTCCGGCCGGACCTCCTCTTCTGGTACTTCGGCTTCGACACGCACCAGGGCGACTACGGCGACATCGGCCTGACGGCACCCTGCTACTGGAGGATCGCCCGCCTGATGCGCGAGCTGGCGGAGGAGGTCTGCGGGGGGAGGCTGGAAGTGGTCCTCGGCGGGGGTTCCCAGCGCCGGATCGCCACGGTCCTGATCCCGCCGATCATCGAGGAGCTGGCCGGGCTCGGTGCCGGGCGAGGCGTCCCAGCCCGTCCTTGACGGCCGTCCTGCCCGCGGGCCCACCGAGGTAGGGCGGGGGCTTGTCCCCCGCCGGGGCTCGACGCGGGTGATCGCCGCGATCACAGCGCCGGCTGGCCCGCGCCGAGGCCAAGGGTGACGAAACGAGCGACGCGCCCGCCCGCGGGCGCTCCGGCGTGTCCGCTCATCCGCGCGACAGCACCTCGTCCAGCCGGCGTTGCACCATCGTTCGAGAGCGGAGCGAGGGGATGCGCCTGGCCCATTCGCGCACGGCGCTGCGTCGGAACCCGCGCGGCAACTCGATCTCGGGCAATGCGGCGAACAGACGCCCTCGAGTGGGTGAGAGGTAGAGGAAGTCGAGGAGGGCCTTCTCCGGAAGAGCCAGCTTCGTCCCCGACACCGGATCGTGCTCGAATCCTCCGAACAGCTCTGGCCGGATGTGATGGACGCTGTAGGTGCCGACCTGCGTCTCGATGCGGTCGCTGCGTCCGAGCGAGACGAGATAGATCATGGCCGGGATCTGCGCGACCACGCCGCGCCGGTACAGCGCGGTCTGCAGCGATACGTAGCTCGGGTAGGGCGCGGTCACGTACTCGGCCAGCGCCAGCGGATCGGGCCGGTCCGAGAGCGCCCAGATCCCGCGCCGCACCGGGGTCACCAGGCCCGACGAGGCGAGCCGCCGCAGCGTGTGGCTCGCGGCTTCGGTCGATAGACCGAGGACGGCCGCGGCATCGGCCGTGGTCGCGGCCGGTACGTGAAGGCTCCGAAGCCGTCCCAGGGCTTCACGGGCGTTCATGACGCGCCTTCTCCAGCAGATCGACGACCCGCGCCTGAAGGGCGTCCCACGCCTCGCGAGATCCGTACGTGTCGAGATGGTCGGGCTGCAGGTACGATGCCACCTGCGACTTGAAG
>DASRTO010000406.1:0-3258 GCA_035655915.1 Anaeromyxobacteraceae bacterium | reverse complement strand
CGGCCCCAGCGCCCGGGCGGCCGCCAGGGCCACCTCGCGGTCCGGGTCGTCGAGCAGCGCGTCCAGCGCCGCCGAGGCGGCGGCGGCGTCGGGGTCGCTCGCCAGCGCGGCGGCGTAGGCGTCCACCGCGCCGCGGCGGTCGCCCAGGCGCTCGCTGCGGATGCGCGCGGTCTCGGCGGCGGCCCGCGCCGCCTGCCCCCGGTCGCCGGCCAGCCGCGACAGGTCCTCCAGCGCCCGCGCCTGGCCGGCGGCGTCGCCGGCGCGCTCCAGGGCCCGCGCCAGCCTCTCCAGCAGGGGCGGCCGCTCCGGTTCGGGCTGGATCTCCAGCGCCTGGCGGTACACCTCGGCGGCAGCCTGGTGGTTCCCCAGCCGCTGGTCCAGGATCTCCCCCAGCTGGGCCAGGACGGCGGGGCGCTCCGCCTGGGAGGCCAGCCGCGCCCGCTCCAGCAGGAGGTCGCAGGCCTCCTCCCAGCGCTCCCCCAAGAGCGCCACCCGGCACAGCGAGGCCAGGACCTCCGGGTCGTGCGGGGAGAGCTCGCGGCAGCGGCGCAGCTGCGCCCAGGCGTCATCGTTGGAGCGCAGCTCCTCCTCCGCCAGGCGCGCGGCCCGCTGCCGCAGGGCGCGCTCGTCGTCGGGGCGCCCCTCAAGGCTGGCGGCGGTCTCCACCAGGAGCGAGTAGAGCTCGGAGAAGGCCCCGACCCGGGTGGCCAGCTCGATGCAGCGCCGGCGCGCCTCGGCGTGGGTGGGGGCGGCCCGCAGCGCGGCCACGGCGGCGTCGAGGGCCCCGCGCAGATCCGAGAGGCGCTCGGCGCGCAGCGAGGCCGCGTCCAGGAGCAGGCGGGCCCGCTCCCGCGGGTCGGCGGCGGGCGGGAGCTTCCCGGCCAGCAGCTCCAGCATGGCCACGTGCTTCTGGGAATTGCCCTGGGCGGCGTAGACCGGGGCCAGCGCCTGGGCGATGCGCACCGGATCCACCCCCCGCGAGAGGAGCTGCTCCAGCGCCGCGGCCGCCTGGGCGGCCTGGCCGGCGTCGAGCCCGCCGCCGCGCAGCAGCGCCAGCCAGGCCGCCGCCGACTCCCCCAGCCGCTCCAGGGGATCGAGCAGGAGCTCGGCGCGGCGCGTCTCCAGCGCCACCCGGTCCGGCGCCCCCAGCGAGGCCAGGCGCGCCAGCGCCGGGACCAGCTCGGCGGCGGCGCGGCGCCCGCCCTGGGCCTCCAGGGCCTCCACCAGGCCCCGCAGCGCCTCGGCGTCGTCGCCGGCGCCGGCCAGCACCTCGCGCCAGGCGGTGGCCGCCTGCTCCAGCTCCCCGGCCTCGAAGTGCAGCCGGGCCAGCTGGGCGCCCAGGCGGCGCCGCTCCGCGCCCCGGGCGGTGGCCAGGCGCCGGCCGATCTCCTCCGCCGCCTCCTCCTGGCGGCCGGCCCGGGCCAGCGCCGCGTCGAGCGCCTCGCGGGCGGCCCGGTCCTCCGGGTCCAGGGCCGCCACCGCCTGCCAGGTGCGCAGCGCCTCGTCCGGCTGGGAGAGGTCGCGCTCCAGGATCTCGGCCACCCGGCGCAGGAGCGCCTTGCGCGCGCGTGGGTCCTCGGCGACCGCTCCGGCGGCGGCCCGGTAGGCGCGCACCACCTCGCGGAAGGCGCCGGCCTGAGCCGCGGCGGCCTCCAGGGCCTTGCGCACCGAGGCGCGGCGCGGGTCGAGCTGCAGCGCCCGCAGGAGGAGGCGGACCGCCTCCCGGGGGGCGGCCAGGCGGCTCGCCTGCAGGTCCGCCGCCTGCTCCAGGAAGCGGGCCCGGTCCCCGGGGTCGGGGGCCGCGGCCGCCTGGACCTCCAGCAGCTCGCCGAGGCGCCGCCACTCGCCGGCCGCCTCCGCGATGGGGGCCAGCGCCGCCGCCGCCGGCGCGAAACCGGGGGCGATGCGGAGCGCCGCCTCCAGGTGGCGGCGGGCGCGCGCTGCGTCGCCCAGGCGGGAGAGGGCCATCTCGGCGGCGCGGAGCCGCAGCGGGGCGTGCCCGGCCCTGGGGGGCGCCGCCTGCAGGTGGCGCTCCAGGACCCACAGGGCCTCGCCCACCCGGCCGGCGTCGACGTGCAGCTCGAAGGCCTGCACCGCCGCGGTCTCGCTGGCCGGATCCAGCTCCAGCGCCCGCTCCAGCGCCGCCACCGCCTGGACGGCGTCGCCGAAGCGGACCAGGTGCAGCTGCGCCTGGCGCAGGCTCACCGCGGTGAGCGCGGCGCGGTCGCGGGTGGCCCCGGCCAGGCGCAGGAGGTCCGCCTCCAGCGCCCGCCAGTCCTGGCGCTCGCCGCGGAAGCGCTCCAGGAGGTCGAGGGCCTCGGGCATCCCCGGGGCGGCGCGCCAGGCGCGGTCGACCAGCTCCGCCACCCGGGAGGAGGGGTCGGCGTCGTAGGCGGCGTGCAGCGCGGCGGCGTGCAGCCACAGCCGCGCCGCCTCGGGGCGCTCGCGGTTCCGCTGCGCCTCCCCGGCGACCGCCTGGGCCTCCTCGCGCCAGGTGCGCGGCGTGGCCCGGAGCCTGGCCAGGGCCTCGGCGGCGCCGGAGGCCCGCCGGTCGAGCGCCAGCGCCTCGATGAGGGCCTCCATGGCCAGGCCGTGATCGAGCGGCTCCTCGCACAGGACCGCCCCCAGCCGGGCGTACTCGGCGGCCAGGGCCGGCCCGGCGCCGCCGCGGGCGTGGGACTCGTCGAGGAGGCGCTTGGCCTGCAGGAAGCGGCGCAGGGCCACCGTGCACTCCAGGGCCCGCTGCCGCGCCTCCTCGAGCGAGCCGTCCAGGCGGTGGGCCCGCTGGTAGAACAGGGCGGCTCGGTCGCGCCGGGAGAGCCGCTCCTCGTGGAACCGCCCCACCGCCAGGTAGCGGGCCGCGGCGAGGCGCCGGTCGTCGGTGCGGTCGGCCTCCTCCTCCAGGGCCTCGGCCAGGCCGGGCAGGTCGCCGCGCGCCTCCCGGATCTCGCAGAGCGCGCGCAGCGCCCCCGGGTGCCGGGGCTCGGCGTCCAGGATGCGCCGGCAGAGCGCCTCGGCCCGGGGCAGATCGGCGAGCTCCCGCCGCGCCAGGGCCACCGCCTCTTCGAGCACCGACGAGGCCTCGGGGACCCCGAGGAGGCGCGCCCGGCGCTCGTGGAGCCCGCAGAGCTCGTCGTGCCGCCCCTGCTCTCGATAGAGCGCGGCGAGCGCCTCGAAGGCCTCTCGGTCTCCAGGCACGGCCTCGAGCGTCTCGAGGTGGGACCGCTCCAGGTCGTCCAGGTGGGGGTCGCTCAAGTT
>DASRTO010000405.1:0-17272 GCA_035655915.1 Anaeromyxobacteraceae bacterium | reverse complement strand
AGGCTGCCCGGCCTTGACTCGTGTCACGCCCGGCCAAACCCATTCGGGTCCGGTGCGGGGCGGGCCCATGCGCTGGCGGGCCAGCGCGATGTGCGCCTGCACCGCCTCCCGCGGCTGTCCCGCTGCCCTCCACGGTGCTGGGAGGGTGCCCGGCGCGATCACGCCGAGCGGCGGAGCACGAGGACGTTGCCGGCGACCACCAGGGCCATCCCCGCCCCTGCGGCCGGTGACCACCGGTAGCCCTCGAACAGCGTGGAGGTGGCCATGGCCAGGACCGGCATCAGCACCGCCACGTAGCCCGATCGCCCCGCGCCGATGCGCCGGAGCAGGGTGAGGTAAGCGATGAAGGCGACGATCGATCCGAAGATGGCGAGGTAGCCGAGCGAGAGCAGGTACCCGGCAGAAGTGTCGAAGGCGAAGGGCAGGCCGGCGATGGCGCCGTAGAGGATCACCGCCAGCGCCCCGTAAAGCATGGACCAGGCGGTGCTCGGAACGATGGGAGCCCCGCCCCGGTAGAGGCGCTGGGACCAGAGGTTCCCCGCCGAGGCCGAGACGGTGCCGAGGAGGGCCAGCGCCACCCCCCAGGATTGCCCCGGCCGGGCCCCGAGCCGCGCCACGTCGGGCCAGAGGACCAGGGCCACGCCGACGAGCCCGATGCCCACCCCGGCGAGGACGGGCGCCGTCACCGGCGTGCCGAACAGGATCCTGGCGCCCAGGAGGTTCAAGACCACCAGGAGGCCGAAGACGAGCGCCACCAGCCCCGAGGTGAGCACCTCCTCGCTGCGGTAGATGAGCACGTAGTTGAGCGCGTACTGGAGGACGCCCAGCAGGGCGAAGCTGGCATGGGCGCGCAGGCCGAAGCGCAGCCCGAGGCCGCGGAGCGCGCACCAGCCGAGGAGGAGCAGGGCCGCCAGGATGAAGCGGTAGCCCACCGAGACCTCGGGCGCCACTGCCCCGAGCTGGAACTTGATGGCGAACCAGGTCGTGCCCCAGATGAAGGACGGGGCGAGGAAGAGCCACCAGCCGGTGGGCCCGGAAAGCGCGGCCTCTTCACCGCCCTGAGCGCGCACCGGACCCCGCGCCGCCTCCCGACCTTGCTCAGTTGCTGAACGACTTGCCTGGCGCATGCACAAAAGCCCAGATGATATGTCCCGCCCATCACTGGCGCTTGGCCGCGAGTTGCGCCTTGCGCGCCAGCCGCTCGATCCCCTGGATCCAGACGTCGAGCCCGAGCTGGAACAGCCCCTCGGGGTCGTCCTCCGTCAAGTGATCGGCCAGCTCCACGATGGTGGGAAACTCGCTGGCCGGCAGGGAGCGGAAGTGTCTCTTCGCGGTGGCGAGCATCTTGGCGCGCGAGCCGGACGCCCGGGCCGCCTCGGTGTAGCGCGCCTCATCGGCGGCGAACTCGGTCACGAAGTTGTTGAGGTGGTAGGCCACCCTGGCGGCGTGGTGCGGGCTCAGGCCGGCGGACCTGAGGACGCTTAGCGCCACCTCGATGTGCCGGAGCCGCCGTGGGCCGAAAGGGGCCGTGCCGGCCAAGAGCCGGGCTGCGTCCCGATGGGCCGCTGCCCCGCGCCGGAAGTTTCGCCCGATCTCCGCCAGACGCTCCTTCCAGGGACCCTCCGGGTTGGCCAGGGGGATCGTCCCGCTGATCTCGTCGGCCAGCAGCACCAGGAGCTCGTCCTTGTCGCGCACGTGGCGGTAGAGCGAGGCCGCCTTGACCCCCAGGCGCTCGGCGAGCCGGCGCATGGTTAGGGCCTCGAGCCCGACCTCGTCCAGGAGATCGAGGGCCGCGGCCGCGATCCGCTGCTTGTCGAGCGGCCTGCGGCGTGCCTTCCGCGCCTCGCGATACGGGACGAAGCTCATGCCCCTTGCCCTCCTGACCACCCATACGGTACCGCCGAAGGGCTTGCGCGGCAACGCTGGTCGCGATATGCGAACGATGTTCGCAATTGCAATCATGGTTAACACGTGGAGCCGAGGACCATGTCGACGCGGGCGAAGGCCTATCGGGGGCTGGCGATGGAGGGGCCAATCGCCGACTGGTACGCCAGGAACACGTGCCGCGACATGCGGAGGTTCAGCGAAGCGGCCCGGGCGGTCCTGGAACGGGTCCCGCGCGGGGCGCGGGTCCTCGAGGTGGCGCCCGGTCCAGGATACCTGGCGCTGGAGCTGGCCAGATCGGGCTACCAGGTCGTGGGGCTCGACATCAGCCGCTCCTTCGTCCGCATCGCCACGGCCAATGCCGCCAACGCGGGCGTTGCCGCGACCTTCGAGGAGGGCGACGCGGCGCACATGCCCTTCCCCGACGACTCCTTCGACTTCGCGATCTCGACGGCGGCCTTCAAGAACTTCACCGATCCGGTGGGCGCCCTCGACGAGATCCACCGCGTCCTCAGGCCCGGCGGCGGCGCCTCCATCCAGGACCTGCGCAAGGACGCCTCCTGGTCGGCCATCGACGAGGAGGTGGCCCGGATGAACCTCTCGCCGGTCAGCGCCTTCGTCACCCGCTGGACCTTCCGCCTCATGCTGCTGCGCCGGGCCTACACCCGCGGCGAGCTGGCCCGGATGGCGGCGGCCAGCCGCTTCGGGGGCGGCGAGATCGCCGAGCAGGGCATCGGGTTCGAGCTGCGGTTGCGGAAGGCGGCCCGGGCCGCGATGTAGCCAGGGTCAGCGCGATGGGGCTCATGAGCTCCACACTCCGGTCGCGGCGGCCGCCCGCGGATCGGGGCCTGGACCCCGCGGTGGCGCCGCTCATCGGTTCGCGCCCGCTCGGGCCGCCGGGTCGGGCTCGGGCCGCGCCGTTCCGCGGAGCTCCCAGAAGGTGCGGCGGCGCCCGGAATACCCGAGCCTCTTGGCCCACGAGGTGGGGAGGGCGCGCGCCTCCCCTCCCTGACGGCTTATCGTCGTCGCCGCCGGCGCGCCGTGCCTGGTCCAGCTCCACTTGGGTCACGCCCAGATAGGTCTCGGGGAGCCGCCTCGCTTTCGCGTTCTTGCGCGACGTTCGAGTCCTTGCGGCGGCATTCCCAGACCCGCCCGGGGATATTGCCTTCCCCGATGGCGCTGCGCATGCTCGCGCTCCGTTTGCTGGGAGGGGAACCATGCGGAGGAGAGTTCATGACCAGATGTCTCTTGCGTGCGTCCTGGACAGTGGTGCTGTTCGCAGCCATGGCTGGGCCCACCGCCGCCCGGTCCGGCCCCCCCACCCCGACGTGTTCCGACCTCGCCACGGATCCCGCCTGGGGGCTCGCGGGCAACCCATCCATCACCGGTCTCACGGCGGCAGTCGTCCCGCCGACCGGGTCCAATCTCGCCCATTGCCAGGTCGACTTCACCGACGTGACGTTGGTCGGTCCCGAGTTCGGCTACTTGCCGGGACAGACCTCGAAGTTCAGGATCCGCGTCGGCCTGCCCCTGAACTCGAACGACGGCGGCACCGGAGGCGTGCAGGGCGCCTGGAACGGGAACATCGAGTCGCTGGGGAACGGCGGCTTCGCAGGGAACGTCACCGGCGTGACCAGCGCCACCAACGCCGGCTACGTCGGGACTGGCACGGACACCGGACACAACGCCTCCATCACCAACCCCATCCCGAACCCCAACCCGCCCCCGGCGACGGTCCAGGCCCCTCCGAGCGAGAGCGGGGCGGCCTTCGGGCTCAACCCCGACGGCAGCATCAACTACGGCCGCATCATGGACTACGGCTGGCGGGGTCAGCACCACGCCAACATGTGGGGCCGGCGAATCGCCAAGATCTATTACGGGCAGAAGCACCGGAGGAACTACTTCGTCGGCTGCTCCGACGGCGGGCGCGAGGGTCACGAGATGGCCCAGCGCTTCGGCCAGGACTTCGACGGCATCGTCTCGATGTCGCCCGCCGTCCACTGGGATCGCTGGGGCTTCTCGGCCGGCTGGGGGAACTACGTCGCGCACCAGGAGCTCGGCCAGAACGGGCTCGACGCGCCCAAGTTCCAGGACGTGAACCAGCGGGCGCTGGCCGCCTGCGACGGGATCGACGGCATCGTCGACGGCATGATCCAGGAGACGCGGCGATGCCATTACGACGCCAACGACGCGGTCTGCGGCCAGCCGGGCGCGTCGACGGACCCGACGCGATGCCTGACGTCGGCGGAGGCCGCGGTGGTGAACAAGATCTGGGACGGCCCTCGCAGCCCGGACGGCAGCAAGATGTGGGTGGGCTGGGAGCGCGGGGCGCAGGGCGTCTTCGGGATCACCCCCGCCACGACCGGCGCGCCGACGCTGTTCGGAGAGCAGATCAACCGCTACTGGGTCCACCGGGATCCCATCTTCAACTGGCGGTCGATCGACGAGGAACAGTTCCTCGTCGAGCAGCGCAACCTGACCGAGCAGTTCTCGCAGTTCATCGGTTCCGACTCACCGGACCTGCACACGTTCAAGGGGAGCGGGGGCAAGATGATCGTGAGCTACGGGAACCTGGACCAGATCATCCCGCCCAACGGTCACTACAACTACATGCAGCGCCTGTTCGCCAGGATGGGCGGCGTCGCCCGGACCCAGGACTTCTATCGCTACTTCGTCTTCCCCAACGCCACGCATTGCGGCGGCGCCGGTATGACCACCAACCTGCTGTTCGGCGCACTGGTGAACTGGGTCGAGAACGGCGTGGCCCCCGATTCCCTCGTGGCCCAGGTCAATCCCTCGCGTACCCGCAAGGTGTGCGTGTACCCGAACACCCCGGTCTACGCCGGCTCGGGGAGCACCGACGACCAGGCGAGCTTCGACTGCCAGACCAATGCGCAGGACGACCCGGCGCTCCTGGCCCCCGAGGCCGGGCTGCTCCAGGGCCAGGGGCCGCTCAAGGGCAATTACGACATCGGCAACCTGCCCTGAGGGGAGCGTGAACTCACCCTCTTCACCCGGCCCCGCCGGGTGGAGAGGGTGAGGGGTACAGGGGGCGCGGGCCTTTCGAAGGGCGGGCCCTTGCGGCCCGCCGGCGGGGCGGCAACACTCCGGTCGTGGAGTTGAGTTCGATCAACTTCGGCCGGCGGGTGGGAGCATAGAGTGGCGACCCGTCCCATCGCCCCAGGGAGGTGCCGATGAACCGAGTGGCCATCGTAGGCGCGGGCATCACCGACTGTCGGGGGCGGTGGGTCGAAGCGACCTACTGGGACCTCTTCCAGCAGGCGACGCGGCGGACGCTCGAGGACGCGAAGTGCACCGCGGGCGAGGTCGACTCGGTCGTCTACGGCATCTACAACGACATCTTCGAGCACCAGGCCATCCCGGAGAGCGCGCTCACCGGCATCATCGGCATGTCCTGCAAGCCGGGCACCCGCGTGACCAGCGGCGGCGCCACCGGCTTCTACGCCATGCGCACCGCCATCATGGAGGTGGCCTCCGGCGTCTCCGATCTGGTGCTCTGCGTCGGCGGGGAGAAGGCCACCGACTGCTTCGACCCGCAGTCGAGGACGGCCACGCCGATGGTGATCGACACCATCGCCAAGTCGTGGGACCCGTTCTTCGAGTACCCGCTCGGCGCCACGGCCAGCGATTCCTACGCCCAGATGTGCATGGGCTATGACGACAAGTACCCCGGCGACATCGGCGACGTCGCCGTCCGCGCCCGGATCATCGAGATGCTGTGCCGCCAGGGCAACAAGAACCCCTTCGGCCAGCGCCGCGACGAGACGGTGACGGTCGAGCAGGTCATGGCCTCGCGCTGGATCATCGCCCCGTTCCTGCGGCTCCTCGAGGCCTGCATGTACACGGAGGGGGCGGCCGGCGTCCTCTTCGCGAGCGAGAAGAAGGCGCGCGAGATCTCGGAGCGCACCGGCGTACCGCCCATCTGGGTGAAGGGCATCGGCGCCGCCAACGAGTCGTACCAGGCGGGCCGGGGCGGCGCCTACAAGCCACTCTGGTCCATCGTCTCGGACCGCCTCGCGGCCGAGCGGGCCTACGCCATGGCCGGCGTGAAGCCGTCGGACATCCAGCTGGTGGAGCTGCACGACGCCTTCATCGCCCAGTTCATGATCACCATGGGCGAGATGGGGTTCGTCCCGCTGGGCCAGACGCGCCGGCTGGTGGACGACGGCGTCATGGCCGACATCCGCGAGCTGGGGGACGCGAAGCGCCCGCCGAAGGGGCAGGTCCTCATCAACCCCTCCGGCGGCCTCATCTTCGGGGGCCACTTCGTGGGCGGCTCCAACATGTTCTCGATGTGGTCGGCGCGGCGCGAGATGCTCAAGCGGCAGATGCCCCTGGCGCTCATCCACGGAACCGGGGCCATCAACGCCGTGTTCGGCGGCGCCATCGTGGTCGAGCTCGAGGACGGAGGTGTCCGGTGAGCGCCAAAGAGATGATCCTCGGCCAGGCGTGGAACCTTCCGCGCCAGGTGAGCGAGGTCCAGGGCAAGGACCCTGGCACGTTCCTGGCGTTCAACACCCACATGGTGACGTTCTACCAGCAGACCTACGGGGAGCTGTCGCGCTTCTTCCTGGCCCTGCGGGAGGGGCGCCTCATCGGCAGCAAATGCCCGAAGTGCAAGCAGGTGAACGTACCGGCCGCGACCTGGCACTGCCCCACTTGTGACTTCGTCGAGATGAAGGAGGTCGAGCTTCCGCACCGCGGCGTGCTCGCCGCGACCGCGCCCATCACCATCTTCCCGTCGGCCTCCTTCATCGGCGACGCCCCCTTCGCGCGCGGCTACGTCGACGTGGCCACCAACGCGCCCATCGCCTCGTTCCTGCCGTCCCGGCTGCGCACCACCACCGGCCTGCCGCGCCCCGGCATCTTCGTGAAGGGGGTGGAGCTGAAGCTGGTCTTCGAGGACCAGCGCATGGGATCGATCCGCGACATCTTCTGGGTGCCGATGAGCGAGGTCCCGGCCAGGCTGCGCGACCGGAAGCCCCTGCTCGCGTCGCAGCTGGACTTCGCCAGGCCGCGGGCACCCGGGGTCGAGCGGAGCAAGGCGTCCCAGGGCGCGCTCGGGGAGGCGCTCTCGGCCATGCGGCAGCTGGCCGGCAAGGTCAAGAAGAGCCCCCGCGCCCAGAAGGACCTGGCCGGCCGCAAGCACAGCATCGGCGTGAAGACCGGCGGCGGGAACTTCACGATCCAGGTGGCGGCGGGGAGCTTCCGGATCGGCGACGGCCTGCCCCGCAAGGCCGACTTCGTCATGGTGGCGCAGGACCCCGCCGTCTTCTCGCGGTGGGTCGCGGACGGGTCGCTCACCGACGCCGCGGTGGAAGGGAAGCTGTGGCTCCCGCACAAGGAGGCCTTCGGGGTCCTGCCCATCCTCGATCGGTTGCCGCGCTCGGTACGCCGCGACCTGCGGTAGGCCGGTCGAGCCCGGCGGGGGACGAGCCCCCGCCCTACGGCGACAGCTCGTGGGGCGGGCCCATGGCCATCAGCTGAAGCCAGCGACGGGGTGCGGCAGGTACGGCGCCTCGAGGGCCGCCACCTCCTCCTTGGAGAGCTGCACCCCGAGCGCGCCCACCGCCGCCTCGAGGTGCTCCATCTTCGTCGCGCCCACGATGGGGGCCGCGACCGCGTCCTTCTGGAGGAGCCAGGCGAGGGCGATCTGCGCGTGCGGCAGCTTCCGTGCCCTCGCCAGCGCGTCCACCGCGGCCAGCACGTGCTGGTCCGCCTCCGCCATCGGCGCGTAGAGCGTCTTGCCGAAGCGGTCCGTCTCCGACCGCTTCGTCCCCTTCGCCTCCGGCGGGCGCGCCAGGCGGCCGCGGGCGAGGGGACTCCACGGGATGAGCCCGACCCCCTGGTCGCGACAGAGGGGCGCCATCTCCCGCTCCTCCTCGCGGTAGAGGAGGTTGTAGTGGTTCTGCATCGAGGCGAAGCGGGTCCAGCCGTGCCGCTCGGCCACGTGCTGGGCCTTGGCGAACTGCCAGGCGTGCATGGACGACGCGCCCAGGTACCGCGCCTTGCCCGCGCGCACCACGTCGTGCAGGGCCTCCATGGTCTCCTCGATGGGCGTCGCGTCGTCCCAGCGGTGGATCTGGTAGAGGTCGACGTGGTCCATGCCGAGCCTTCTCAGGCTCGCGTCGATCTCGTGGAGGATGGCCTTGCGCGAGAGGCCACCGCCGTTCGGGCCGGGGCGCATCACCCCCCAGACCTTGGTGGCGACGACGACTTCCTCGCGACGGGCCAGATCGCGAAGCGCGCGGCCGGTGATCTCCTCGCTCTTCCCGAAGGAGTACACGTTGGCGGTGTCGAAGAAGTTGATGCCCAGCTCGATGGCGCGCTTGAAGAACGGCCGCGACTCGTCCTCCCGGAGCGCCCACTCCCAGCGCATGGTCGAGCCCGGCACGGTTGCGGCGGGATCGCCGTAGCTCATGCAGCCGAGGCAGATTCGCGAGACGCTGAGGCCCGTGTTGCCGAGTCGCCGGTATTCCATGGTGGTCTCCTCGAGGAGCGCGCCGGTGCCCGGCCAGCAGGATGTGGGCTGGAACCGCGGTCGCGCTGTCGCTGCCAAGGTAGTGGCCGGCGGGCTCGCGCGCACGCCAGGCGGCCCCGAGAGGGGCCCGACGAGGGCGTTGCCTCGCCCCTTGCCGCGGTTTAGGAGGGTGCGGAGCTCGATGGTCCTGAAGCGCGGAGAGATCGACGTCAAGACCGCCGACGGCGTCGCCCATGCCTGGACCTATCGCGGCGGACAGGGCCCGCGGCCCGCAGTGCTCATGTGCACCGACGCCTACGGCGTGCGCCAGGCGATGCACGAGATGGCCGAGCGCCTCGCGAGCCTCGGCTACTTCGTCCTCCTCCCGAACGTCTTCTACCGCGCGGGGGATTACCCGCCGTTCGACAAGGCGACGGCCTGGAACGTCCCCTCCGAGCGCGACCGGCTCATGGCGCTCATCCAGTCGCTCACCCCGGAGCGCGTGTGCACGGACGGCGGAGCCTATCTCGACGCCATCGCCGCCCAGCCGGACGTGCGAGGGGATCGCATCGGCGTCACCGGCTACTGCATGGGCGGCCGTATGGCGTACCTCACCGCCGCGAAGCATCCGGACCGGGTTCGCGCCGCGGCCTCCTTCCACGGGGGCGGGCTCGTGACCGACGCGGCGGACAGCCCACATCGCCTGGCCGACCGCGTGAAGGCGTCCCTCTACTTCGGCGTCGCCGACTCCGACCGCAGCTGCACCCCGGCGCACCAGGGCGCGCTGGCGGCGGCGCTCGGCGCCGCGGGCGTCCACTACTGCATCGAGCTGTACCCAGGGAAGAAGCACGGCTTCGCCGTGACCGACCATCCGGGGGCCTACGACCGGGAGGCGGCCGAGCGCCACTGGCGGCGCCTGGAGTCGTTCTTCGGCGAGACCCTTTCCTAGCGCTCCCCCTTCACCAGACCGGAGGCATCCTCGATGAAGTATCGGCCGCTGGGGGACACGGGCGTGTTCGTCTCGGAGTTGTGCCTGGGCGCGATGACGTTCGGCGGGGCCAAGCAGTTCTGGGAGGTGATCGGCGGCCTGGACCAGACGGCCGCCACGGCGCTGGTGCATCGCGCGCTGGACGCGGGGATCAACCTCCTCGACACGGCCAACGTCTACTCCGCCGGCGAGTCGGAGACCATGGTCGGAAAGGCGCTGCAGGGGCGGCGCCACCAGGTGGTGCTGGCGACCAAGGTCCGCGGGCGAATGGGACCGGGGCCGAACCAGGTCGGGCTGTCGCGGCTGCACATCGTCGAGGCGGTGGAGGCGAGCCTGAGGCGGCTCGGCACCGACTACATCGACCTGTACCAGATCCATCGCCCAGACCCGCTCACCGACCTCGAGGACACGCTCCGGGCGCTCGATGACCTGGTGCGCGCCGGCAAGGTTCGCTACCTCGGCTGCTCGAACCTCGAGGCGTGGCGTCTCATGAAGGCGCTCGGCATCTCGCGGGAGCAGCGCCTGGAGCGGTTCCGCTGCTCGCAGTCGTACTACTCGCTGGTCGGCCGCGACCTGGAGCGCGACACCATCCCCCTGCTCCGGGACCAGGGCCTGGGGCTCCTGGTGTGGAGCCCGCTCGCCGGCGGCTTCCTCTCCGGCAAGTTCACCCGGAACGGGGGCGACGCGGAAGCGCGCCGCGCCAAGTTCGACTTCCCGCCGGTCGACAAGGAGAAGGGCTTCGCGGTCCTCGACGTCCTCGCCGCGGTGGCGGCCCGCCACCAGGCTTCCGTGGCGCAGGTCGCCCTGGCGTGGCTGCTCGCCCACGACGCAGTGACGAGCGTCATCATCGGAGCGCGCAAGCCGGCGCAGCTCGAGGACAACCTGAAGGCGGTCGAGGTGGTGCTGGCCGACGAGGACCTGAAGGCGCTCGACGAGGTCAGCGCCATCCCGCAGGCGTACCCGGCCTGGATGGACATGCTCGGCTCCGATCGCCGGCCGGGGGAGCGCCGCTACTGAGCGTCCCGGCGTCGATTGGTCTCCGCCCGCAGCCTCCCCCCTGCTGCGGCCGGACTCCCGGCCGGCTGCTGCGCGGCCTTGGCGTTGGCTTCCCTCGCCGCAGCCGGGCGCCCTGACGCGCCCGCCTGGTAGAACTGGTCGCGTTGAGCCACGGGCGGGTGGCGCTTCGAGCGTCAGACCACCCCGGTATTCCTCTTCGGCCACCCGGAGAGCCCGACGATGCCCAAGGTCGGATCTTCCCGCTCCCGCTGTCACGCTGATGAATACCCGTGCCTCCCCAGCGTCAGCGATCTGGAAGGACCACAGATGCGTGGACCGGTACCGATGGAGGACCGAAGGGGGAACGCCATGAAGATCCAGGTACCCGCTTGGGCTCTCGAGGCGTGGGAGATCGAGGAGATCGAGATCATCCGCCGCGTTCACGAGCGCGAACGCCGGGAGATCGCGGAGATTCCGGTGGGTCCCTGCGTTCCCGCGCGCGGTTGGGTACCGAGCATCCGCGAGGAGAACGAGCGCACACCTCGCTAGCGGCGTCCTCGACCCCTAGTCGTCGCGGCGGCAGGCCGGCGCGCAGACCAGCGTGCCGTCCGGCGCGGCGCGGCAGGCCCCGTTGATGGTGTGGTCGTCCCAGGTGAACGAGCAGGCGTCGCCGGCGGCGCTCTGCGAGCAGGCGTCCACGGCCGCCTGCAGCGGCGGGGGCGGCGGCAGGAAGCAGACCATCACGCCGGAACCAGGCAGGGCGTGGCAGGTGCCGTCGAAGGTCTTGTCGTCGCGCTGGACGGTGCAGGCATCGCCCTCGCCCCTGCCGGAGCAAGCGGCCACCGGCTCTCGCCACCGGGGTGCCGCGCCCCGGCCGGGGCGACCAGGATGGGCTCTTCAGGCCTCCGCCGCGCGGCCTACCTTTGGGGGCGGGAGGAGAGCCACCATGAGCGTTCGCAGGACGGGTGCCATCTGCGCCGTCGCCCTCGGCGTTTCCTACGTGATCGCGAGCCTGTCCTACCTGCTCCTGCCCGCCGAGCAGAAGGGCGGCACCTTGCTCCACCATCCCGAGAAGTACCTGTCGTCCCTGGCGCACGATTCCACCCTGCTGGTCCTCAACCATCTCACCCTCGGGATCGGCGCGCTCCTCGGGGTCGCCGTGATCATCGGCGTGTGGGACTGGACGCGATCCCCGAACGCGGGCTGGATGCGGTGGATCGGCGCCCTGGGCTACCTGGGGTTCGCCGTCACCGCCATCGACAACTTCCAGATCGCGGCGCTCGACCCGATGAGGGCCGCCCAGTTCGCGCGAGGGGAGCTGATGACCCGCACCGTCATCGAGGTCACCAACCCCATCATCAGCGTCGACCCGCAGATGTGGCTCAGCTTCGGCCTGACGGGGATCTGGATCCTGGCCGTGAGCCTGCTCGCCTTCCGGCGGAAGCTCATGCCCGGCCTTCACGCGCTGCTGGGAGTGATCGCGGCGGCCTCCTACCTCTTCATCGAGATCGGCTCGGTCATGGAGAGCCAGTTCCTACTGCTCTTCGCGGCCGGCGCCGGCGGCCTGCTCATCGGACCGGTCTGGTACGTCTGGCTCGGTGTCGTCCTGTGGAGGAGCGAGGGCGCGGCGCCGGCGTGAGTTCGCGCCCGCGGGACCGCCCGCCCGCGGCCGCGCCGGCTCAGCGCAGCAGGGCGGCGGCGAGGATCGCGGCGCCGACCACCGAGCCGGCGGCGCCCACGGCGTGGCCCACGAAGAAGACGGTGTTCGCGCCCATCGGCCACGGCACCAGTCCGCGCCGGCCGGCCCAGGCGCCCCCGGCGAGCGCGAGCACGAAGGCCCAGCCGGAGACGACCAGGGACCAGGCCAGAACCGCGCGCCCCGGCTCCCCGAGCGCCAGCCCCGGCATGAGGATCCCTGCCACCAGGATGAGGAGGCCGTCCGCGATGAGCGTGGCGTGCGCCACCCGCCAGCCGCGCGTCCGATCCTGGGGCCACCCGAGGACGATGGAGAGGTAGAAGGGGATCCCGCACAGGATGCCCACGGCCAGGACCAGCGAGCCGTTCGCCAGCAGCAGCCGGACGGGGTCCACGGCCTCGCTCACCTCCCCGCGGCCGAGAGCTCGAGGATCGAGCCGTACATCCCGAAGGTGATGCGGGCCAGCGCCCGGTAGTCGATCTTCTCCATGGTGTCGCCGGCGTTGGTGTGGAATGGGGAGCGGAAGCCGCCGGTGTCGGTGATCTGGATGGCCCGGTAGCCGAAGCGCCAGAAGGAAGAGTGGTCGGACCACGACGCCCCCTTCACCCACTCCGGCGACAGCCCGGCCTGGATGGGGAAGGCGCTCCCCTTGTGGAAGCCCCGCGTGGCGGCGGTCACCATGTCCCGCGAGGGGATGTTGCCGATGAAGGCCAGGAAGTCCCCCCGGTCCGGGTAGAGGGCGGAGAAGGGAAAGGGCAGCCGCTGCGTCCCCGGCTCGTGGAGGTAGTAGCCGATGGCGTCGAGCGACATCATCACCCGGACGTCCTCGCCGCGCTCCCGGCACCGCCGGGCGTAGTGGTAGCTCCCCATGTCCTTGGTGCCGAACCACGGGTCCTCCTCGGTGGTGAAGGACACCAGGCGGATGGTCCGGTCCGCCTGGTGGCCGCGCAGTAGCTCCGACAGCTTCAGCAGCACCGCCTCGCCGCTGGCGTTGTTGTTGGCACCCGGGGAGCCGGCCAGAGTGTCGTGTTGGGCCGAGACGATCACGATCTGGGAGGGGGCGGTGCGGCCGGGGATCTCGATCTCCAGGTTCGAGACCTGCCTCCCGGCGACCACCAGCGCCTGCTCCCCCACCCGGTACCCCATGGCCTCCCAGCGTCCGCGGATCCACTCGCCGGCGCGCTGCAGGGCCCGGTAGCGGGCGTCGTCCTGCAGGTTCCGCTCGCCGATCTCCACCGACAGATGGCGCACGTCGGCCTGGAGGGACCGCTCCATGTTCTGCAGCTCCGCGCTCCGCTGCGCCTCGATGGGCTCGCCCTGCCAGTGGCCATCGCACCTCGCCAGGTACCACCAGGCGAACACCAGGGCGCAGGCCAGGCCGAGCGCGACCAGGCCCCCCCAGCGCAGCCAGCTCCTAGCCTTCATCGGGCAGCCTCCAGAACAGGTTCCTCAGGATGCGCACGCGCAGGCGGGAGGGCAGGAGCGGCCCGGCCAGGGCCGCGAGCCGGGAGGAGAGGTCCGAGTAGGACCACTGCCGGTCCCGCTCGATGCAGCGGACGATCCGGCGCGCCACCTTCTCGGGAGATTCGATCATGAAGCCCGGCACCCGGCTCATGTCCATGCCGGCCGCATCCATGAAGCCGGTACGCGTGAACCCGGGGAAGAAGACCAGCACGCCCACGCGAGTCCCGAGCAGCTCGCAGGCGAGCGTCTCGCCCAGGCTCGACAGGTAGCCTTTGGAGGCGCCGTAGACGGCCAGGCCCGGGTAGGGCAGCCGGCCGATCCCGGAGCTGACGATGACGATGCGCGCCTCGGGCCGGGCCTTGAGACCCGGCAGCAGCTCGCGCAGCAGATGCGTCGGGGCCTCCACGTTCAGGGCGATGGTGCCGTGGAGGTCGTCCCACGAGGCCCGGGAGAACCTCGCGAAGCGGCCGCCTCCGGCGTTGCTGACGACCACGTCCAGCGGCGGGCTCCTGGACCGGACCCATTCGACGAGAGCCTTCCGGCTCGAAGGGTCGGTCACGTCCGCCGGCAGGGACTCGACCTGGGCGTTCCCGCCGGAGCGCAGTTGCTCGACGACCGCCTCGAGCTGGGCGGCCTCGAGCGCGGTGAGGAGGAGGCGACAACGGCGCCGCGCCAGCTCGCCGGCCACTGCCCTCCCGATCCCGCTCGAGGCTCCAGTGACGAGGACGACCTTGTCGGCCAGGTCCACGGACATCACTCTGGGACGCCTGCGCGCCGCCGGCACCTACCCTGGCCGGTCCGCCCCATCGGGGCTCGCCACTCCGCCCCCCGGATGGGCTGGCGGCCCCGATTCACGGGAAGTGCGGTGGAGGGCTCCCCGTGGCGAAGGTGAACCACCCAGCCGAGCCGCCCCCACGCCGCACCAGGGGGGGAGATCGAGGGTACGGTAGGTGAACCCTCCCGCGTTCGCGACCGCGTCGGGCCTGCCGGCGGGGATCGAGGCGCCTGCCTCGAGCATCCGCCGAAAAGATGCCACCTACCTTCCCGGGGATCGTACCCACAGAGGGAGTGGCCTGCCCTCGCTCCTCACCGCACGGTTCCGGCGCGGGGCGCTCGATTTCTTTCGGGTGAAAGCGCGGTGAGCGCGTGACGTCGGCCCATCTCATTCGCCGGGCCCTGCGCGGCCGAAGGGCCCGGGCGTGCCTGGCGGCGACGGGCGTCGCGGCGACGAGCCTGCTCGTGGTCGCGCTCACGGCCGCGTACCGGGGAGCGACGACCGGCGTGGTCGCCTACGTCGGCCAGGGCGGCTTCGACCTCTGGGTCGCCCCGCGAGGCATCGACAACCTGGTGCGCTCCGGTGGCCAGCTGCCCGCCGATGCCGAGGAAGCGGTCCGCGATGTCCCGGGCGTGGCCGACGTCGGGCCGCTCCTGAGAACGTTCGCCGCGGTGGAGACCGGCCCCGCCCGCCGCCGGCTGACCCTGCTCGCCATCGGATACCGCGGGCCGGACGGGCTGGGCGGACCGCCGGAGGTCTCGACCGGGCGCCGCCCGGCGGCGCGCGACGAGATCGCCATCGACCGCGCGGCGGCTCACCAGCTCGGGATCGGTCCCGGGGCGACCGTCGACGTGGCGGGTGATGCCATGCGCGTCGTCGGGCTCACGCGGCGCACCAATCTCCTCGCCACCCAGTTCGCCTTCGGGGATTACGCGGCCGCCGAGGACCTGCTCGGCGCCTTCGGGCGCCCCTCCTTCCTCGTGGTCCGCCTCTTCCCCGGAACCGACGCCGCGAACGTGGCCGCGGCCATCTCGGCGCGCCTGCCGCGGGCATCGGTGTTCCGGAGCGGCGAGTTCGTCCGCAACAACGTCCGCGAGATCGCCTCCGGCGTGCTCCCCATGCTCTCGCTAGTCACCGGGCTCGGCGTGGCCGTGGCCATCGCGCTGGTCGCCCTGCTGGCACAGGGCCTCGCCGAGGACCGCCGCGGGGACGTGGCCGTCCTCTTCGCCCTGGGAGCCTCGCCCCGCGCCGTGGCCGCCGGCGTGCTGGCCCACGTCGAGAAGGTCGTGCTCCTAGGAACCGGGGCGGGCGTGCTCGCCGCCTGGGCGCTGTCGCTGGCGCTGGAGCGGCTGCTCCCCACGGTGGAGCTCGACTGGAAGCCCGCCGACCTCGCCATGACACCGCTGGTCTTCGCGGCGGCCGCGGCAGTCGCCGCCCTGGGGCCGGTGCTGCGGCTCCGCCGCGTCGACCCGGTGGAGGCGTTCCGGCCATGATCGCGCTCGAGCTACTGGGGGTGTCCAAGGTCCGCGGCGATGGGCGCATGGCGGTGCGCGCCCTCCGGGAGGTCTCGCTGCGGGTCGAGCCCGGCGAGCTCGCCCTCCTCGAGGGGCCGAGCGGGTCGGGCAAGACCACGCTGCTGGCCGTGGCCGCGGGGCTCCTGCGCCCCGACGCCGGCGAGGTCCGCATCGGCGGCCAGGCGCTTCCCCTGGACGACGTGGAGGCACGCCGTCGCCTGCGCGCGCGAAGCGTCGGATTCGTGTTCCAGCGCTCCAACCTCCTCCCCGGGCTCGGCGCGCTCGAGAACGTGCTCGTCCAGGCGGCGCTTGCCGGGATCGAGGCCGGCGAGGCCGAACGGCGCGCGCGGGAGCTCCTCGTGGCCCTCGGCGTCGCCCACCTCGCCGGACGCCTCACAGGCGGGCTCTCGGCCGGAGAGGAGCAGCGCTTCGCCGTGGCCCGGGGCCTGGTGCACGCGCCGCTGGTGGTTCTCGCCGACGAGCCCACCGCCAGCCTCGATGGCACCGCGGGACGATCGGTGGTCGAGCTGCTCCTGGCGCTCGGCCGCGAGCGAGGCGCGGGGATCCTGGTGGCGACCCACGACCATCGCCTGGCGCCCTTCGCGACGCGCCGCCTGCGCCTGGCCGACGGCCACCTGGAGGCCGGCTCGGGCGCGTCTTGACCGGGGAATTGCCCGCCGTGCGGAAGTTCGAGTCCACCCTCAACTACTCCTCCGTGAACGAGGATTGGCGCACGGAGGCCCGGGCCCTCCAAATCGGAGCCTCGGACACCGTCCTGGCGATCACCGGCGGGGGCCGGCCCCTGGACCTGCTCGCCCTCGGTCCCGCCTCCGTGGTGGGGATCGACTTCGTCCCGGCGCAGAGCGCGCTGCTGGAGCTCGAGGCCGCGGCGCTGAAGACCCTCCCCTTCGAGGCCTACGCGGCCTTCCTCGGGCTCACCGGGTCGAGCCGGCGCCGGCGGCGCCGGACGCTGGAGCAGTTGCTCCCCGCCCTCAGTGCCTCGGCACGGGCCTTCTGGACGGCGTCGGCCGGGCTGGTGGAGCGGGGGGTCCTCTACCAGGGGCGCTGGGAGCGCTTCTTCCGCCTGGGTTCCCGGGTGGCTCGCCTGGTCCGGCCACGAAGGGTCCGGCGGCTCTTCGCCTTCGACGATCTCGAGGCGCAGCGCCTCTTCGTGCGACGGCACTGGGAGACGCCGTTCTGGCGCTGGCTCTACGACGTCTTCCTCTCCCGCCTGGTCCTGGAGCGCGCACTCGGGGACCCGGCCTTCTTCCGGCACGTCGCCGTCCCTGCCGGCCGTTTCGTGCGCGAGCGCATGGACGCGAGCCTGGAGCGGGTCCTGGCGCGCGAGAACTTCATGCTGAGCCTGACGCTACGGGGACGCCTCACCCCGCTCGACCTCCCTCCGCGCTTCACCCCGGAGGGAGCGGCGCGAATCCGTGAACGGCTGGACCGGCTCGCCATCGCCACCGGCGAC
>DASRTO010000404.1:0-4230 GCA_035655915.1 Anaeromyxobacteraceae bacterium | reverse complement strand
GGTGGTGAGGTCGTGGAAGGGGCGGAGGGCGGGCGCCTGGGCCAGGTCCTTGGCCCGCTCGGCGATGTTCACCGCCAGGTCCCCCATGCGCTCCAGGTCGGTGACGATCTTGAGGGCGGTGGTGATGAAGCGCAGGTCGCTTGCCGCCGGCTGCCGCAGCGCCAGGATGCGCCGGCAGGCGTCGTCGACCTCGATCTCCAGCCGGTTCACCTCGCGGTCGCCGACGGTCACCTTGTCGGCCAGGGCCGCGTCCCGCTCGGTGAGGGCCCGCACGCTGGCCGAGAGCGCCGCCTCCACCTTGCCGCCCATCTCCAGGAGCCTCTCCCTGAGCCGCCCGAGCTCCGCCTCGAAAGTCTTGTCGGTGTGCCGCTGGGGCGCCATGGCCTACCCGAACTTCCCGGTGACGTAGTCCTCGGTGCGCTGCTGGGAGGGGTTGGTGAAGATCTTCTCGGTGGGCCCGACCTCCACCAGCTCCCCCAGGTAGAAGAAGGCGGTGGTGTCGGAGACCCGCGCCGCCTGCTGCATGTTGTGGGTGACGACGACCAGGGTATAGCGCTGCTTGAGCTCGTGGATCAGGTCCTCGATCTTGGCGGTGGCGATGGGGTCCAGGGCGCTGGCCGGCTCGTCCATGAGCAGCACCTCCGGCTCCACCGCCAGGGCCCGAGCGATGCAGAGGCGCTGCTGCTGGCCGCCGGAGAGGCCGAGCGCGCTCTCCCGGAGCCGGTCCTTCACCTCGTCCCAGAGGGCGGCCTGGCGCAGGGTGCGCTCCACGATGGCATCGTGGTCGCCGCGGATGCCGTTCAGCTTGAGCCCCGCCGCGACGTTGTCGCGCACCGACATGGTCGGGAAGGGATTGGGGCGCTGGAACACCATCCCCACCCGGCGGCGCAGCATCACCGGATCGACCTCCCGGCCCAGCAGGTCCTGCCCGTCGAGCAGAACCTTCCCGGAGGCGCGCGCGCCCGGGATGAGCTCGTGCATCCTGTTGAGGCAGCGCAGGAAGGTGGACTTGCCGCAGCCGGAGGGGCCGATGGCCGCCGTGACGGTCCGGGGCGGTACCGACAGGGAGACGTCCTTCAGCGCCTGGGTCGAGCCGTACCAGGCGTGGAGGTGCTCCACCAGCAGCTTGGGCTGCTCCCCGGCCGACCGCGGCGCCCCGGCCCCCGCCCAGGCCGCGCGCGACCGGGGGGCCGGCCCCTGGGCGCGCCCCGCCGCCTCCGGCGGCTCCCGGGAGGCGTCCGCCCGGCCCGTCCGGGCCGGATCGGTGGCGGCGGTCATCGGGCTCCTTCCATCATCCGGTTTCGCGAAAGCAGGCGGGCCAGGAGGTTCAGGCCCCCCACCAGCATGAGCAGGACCAGGGCCGCCGTCCAGGCCTTGCGGTGCCAGTCCTCGTAGGGGCTGATGGCGTAGTTGAAGATCTGCACCGTGAGCGAGGCGGTGGGCTGGTCGGGCCGGAGGTTCCAGTACTGGTTGTTCAGGGCGGTGAAGAGCAGCGGCGCCGTCTCGCCGGCGGCTCGGGCCACCGCCAGCAGCGAGGCGGTGACGATCCCGCCCAGGGCGGTGCGCAGCACCACCTTCAGGCTGGTCCGCCAGGCGGGGACGCCCAGGGCCAGCGAGGCCTCCCGCAGCGAGCGGGGCACCAGCCGGACGAAATCCTCGGTGGACCGGGCCAGCGTCGGGATCATGAGCAGCGCCAGGGCCACCGCCCCGGCCAGCGCCGAGAAGCGCTTCATGGGCACCACCAGGATGCCGTAGGCCGCAATGCCGACCACGATGGACGGGACCCCGGACAGCACCTCGCTGGTGAAGCGGACCACCTCGCCCAGCCTCCCGTTCCCCTTCTCGGCCAGGAAGACCCCGGCCCCGATCCCCACCGGCAGCGCCACCAGGCTGGCCAGGCCCACCAGGAGGACCGTCCCGACGATGGAGTTGCCGACGCCTCCGCCAGGCTCGCCCACCGGGGTGGGCAGGCGCACGAAGAAGCCCCAGGAGAGCCCGGAGATGCCGTGGGAGACCACCAGCCACAGCAGCGAGGCCAGCGGCACGAGGGCGCCGAGGACGCCCAGGCCACAGGCCACCGTCCAGAACCAGTCGGTCAGCTTGCGCCAGCGGAGCGAGGTCACGCCGCGACCCCCCGTAGCCCCCTGGCCATGGCCTGGATGAGGAGCCGCGCCAGGGCGTTCAGCACCACCGTCAGCCCGAACAGCACCAGCCCCAGGCCGGCCAGCGCGGCCACGTGCAGGTCGCTGGTGGCCTCGGCGAACTCGTTGGCGATCACCGCCGGCAGCGAGTACCCGGGGGCGAATAGCGAGGCGCGGATCTCCGGGGAGTTCCCGATGACCATGGTGACGGCCATGGTCTCGCCCAGGGCGCGCCCCAGGCCGAGCAGGGCGGCGCCGGCGATGCCGGCGCGGCTGTAGGGCAGCACCGCCATCCGGATGGTCTCCCAGCGCGTGGCCCCGAGCGCCAGGGCCGCTTCCTTGAGAGACTGCGGCACGGTCCTCAGGACCTGGATGGCCACCGAGGCGATGGTGGGCAGGATCATCACCGCCAGGATGACGCCGGCGGCCAGGAAGCCGAGCCCGATGGGCGGGCCCTGGAAGAGCGGGAGGAACCCGAGCACCTTCCCCAGCGCCGGTTCGATCGGGTCGCGGAGCACCGGCACCAGCACGAAGAGCCCCCACAAGCCGTAGATCACGCTGGGGATGGCGGCCAGGATCTCGATGGCGAAGGCCACCGGCAGGCGGAGCCGCCTGGGCCCCATCTCCGAGAGGAACAGCGCCAGCCCCACCGAGACCGGCAGCGCCAGGGCGATGGCCACGGCGCTGGTGACCAGCGTCCCGTAGACGAAGGGCAGCGCCCCGAAGGCGCCGGTCACCGGGTCCCAGTCGGTGCCGGTGAGGTAGGCGCCCAGGCCAAGCGCCGCCGCCGGGCGCGCCACCCCCGCCATCTCGAGGACGATGACCCCGGCCACCAGCAGGACGGCGCCACCCATGAGGTGGAGGGCGGCGCCGTAGGCGCGGTCGCCGACGTTCGACCCCGGCGTCGAGGCCCGGGCGCCGGCGAGGCCGGGGACGTTCTCTTCAGCGGGCGGCAAGGTCGACGGACTTCCCCTGGACGGTCAGCGATTTGATGGTCTGCTCCAGCATGTGCACCACCTTGGGCGGCAGGGGCGCGTAGTCGAGGGGCGCGGCCATCCTCTGGCCGTCGTGGGTGGCCCACCAGAGGAACCTCACCATGGCCTGACCCTTGGCCCGGTCCTTCATGTCCCGGTGGACCAGCAGGTAGGTGAAGGAGGCGATGGGCCAGCTGGCCTTGCCACCGGCGTTGGTGATCGACACCCGGTAGTCGGCCGGCATCTCGATCCCGGCGGCGGCCGCCGAGGTGGCCTCGAGCGTCGGCTTCACGAAGTGCCCGTCCTTGTTCCTGATCTCGGCGAGCGGGAGCTTGTTCTGGTTGGCGTAGGCCAGCTCGACGTAGCCGATGGACCCGGGGGTCTGCTTCACCAGGCCGGTGACGCCCTCGTTCCCCTTGCCGCCCAGGCCCACCGGCCACTTGACGCTGGTCCCCTTGCCCACCTTCTCGGACCACGCGGGCGAGACCTTGGAGAGGTAGTCGGTGAAGCCGTAGGAGGTACCGGAGCCGTCGGAGCGGTGGACCACGGTGATGGCGGCGTCGGGGAGCTTCTCGCCGGGGTTGAGCTTCGCCAGCGCCGGGTCGTTCCACTTCGCGATCGTGCCGAGGAAGATGCCGGCCAGCGCTTCCGGGGTCAGCTTCAGCGACGGGATGGGGGCGTGGTAGGTCACCACGACCGCGCCCAGGACCGTGGGGACGTGCACCACGTCGGGAACCTTGGCGATCTGCTCGTCGTTCATGGGGGCGTCGCTGGCGCCGAAGTCCACGGTCCCGTTGGTGAACTGCTGGATGCCTCCGCCCGACCCGATCGACTGGTAGTTGAAGCGGATGTCGGGGTGGAGCTTGTTGTACTCGGAGAACCACTTCGAGTAGAGCGGGAAGGGGAAGGTGGCGCCGGCGCCGTTGACGAGCAGGGACTCGGCGCGCGCCGTGCCGCCCAGGAGGAGCAGCGCCAGGAGCAGCTTCTTCATGGATCGTTCCTTTCGGTGGATCAGGCTTTACGGGCCGCCGGTGACGGACCGGTGACGCTTCCGTGAACAGAATCGGGCGTCCCGGGAGGGCCTGGGACCGTCGTCCGGTCGGCCGCGGAATGGG
>DASRTO010000403.1:0-2190 GCA_035655915.1 Anaeromyxobacteraceae bacterium | reverse complement strand
GGACCGTGGTCTGGCTCGCCTCGCCGGCCTCCGACTTCGTGACCGGCCAGACCGTCTACGTGGACGGCGGCTGGACCATCTGGTGACCGGGAGCGCCGCCATGTCGATGGACGGATACCGGTCGATCGCCGACATCCCCTTTCGCCAGGCCCGCCTGGATCCGCGGCGGACGGCGCTGGCCCACTCCGGCGGCGCGCTCTCCTTCGCCGACCTCGACGAGCGTTCGCGGCGCTTCGCCTCGTTCCTCGAGCGGAGCGGCGTCGGGCCTGGCGATCGGGTGGCGGTCCTCCTGCCCAACCTGCCCGAGTTCGCGGTGGCCTACTTCGGGGCCATGGCCGCCGGGGCGGTGGCCGTGCCGGTGAACACGCGCTTGGCTCCCCCAGAGGTGGGCTACGTGCTCCGCGACTGCGCCGCCGCGGCCCTGGTGACCACCGCGCCGAGGCTCGAGGCCCTGGCCGGCGAGGCCTTCCCGGTCCTGCGGCTTCGGGTGACGGTCAGGGGACAGGCCCCCGGCGCCATCCCCTTCCCGGCTTCCCTCGCGGCGCCGCCGCGCCCGCAGCCGGCCGAGGTGGAGCCCGGCGCCGTCGCCACCTTGCTCTACACCTCGGGGACCACCGGCTTCCCCAAGGGCGCCATGATCACCCACCAGAACGCCCTCTTCAACGCCGCTTCCTGCCGCGCCACCCTGGGTTACCGGCGGGAGGACGTGGGGCTCGTCTCCCTCCCCCTCTTCCACGTCACCGCCCTGCACTCGCAGCTGGTGGCGCTGCTGGCGCTGGGCGGCTCGGTGGTGCTGCAGGAGGAGTACGACACCCGCCAGGCGCTGGCGCTCGTCTCGGCCCACGGCGCCACCGCCTTGTTCTTCGTGCCCGCCATCTACAAGCTCTTCACGCTGCGCGACGACCTTCCGCGCTACGACCTCACCCGGGTCCGTGTGGCGGCCTACGGCGGGGCCCCCATGGACCCGGAGACGGTCCGGGCCGTGCAGCGCCTCCTGCCCGCCGAGCTGCACAACTGCTACGGGCTCACCGAGTGCTCCTCGCTCGCCACGGTGCTGCCGGCCGAGCTGGCGCTCTCCCGGGCCGACTCGGTGGGGCGGGCCGTACCGGGGACCGAGGCCGAGGTGCGCGACGAGGCCGGCCAGAGGCTCCCGCCCGGCGAGGCCGGCGAGCTGTGGCTGCGCGGGCCCCATGTCGTGAAGGGGTACTGGGGCGCGCCCGAGAAGACCGCCCAGGCCATCCGCGACGGCTGGCTCCGCACCGGCGACGTGGCCCGCATCGACCGGGACGGGCTGGTGGTGATCCTCGACCGCGTCAAGGACATGATCAACCGCGGCGGCGAGAAGATCTACGGCCTGGAGGTCGAGAACGTGCTCTACGCCTTCCCGGGGGTGGCCGAGGCGGCGGTGGTGGGGGTGCCCCATCCGGTCTTCGGCGAGGTCCCGGCGGCTTTCGTGGCGGCGCTGCCGGGTGCTAGCCTGGACCCCGAAGCCATCCGCCGCCACTGCGCTTCCCGGCTGGCCGACTTCAAGGTACCGGTGGCGGTGCGGTTCGTGGAGAAGCTGCCGCGCAACCCCGGCGGCAAGGTGCTGAAGCAGTCCCTGAAGCGGGCCTGGGAGGCGGGCCCGGAGGAGAAGTCCCGATGATGAACGGCCAGCAGTACGTCGAGAGCCTGAAGGCGCGCCGGCCGCGCGTGTTCTACAAGGGCGAGCGGCTGGAGCGGCCCTACGAGCACCCGGCCATCGCCCCCCACCTGCGCACCGCCGCCACCACCTACGACCTGGCCCGCGACCCCGGCCTTTCCGACGTCATGACCGCCGTCTCCCACCTCAGCGGGGAGCGGGTGTCGCGCTTCACCCACCTCTTCTGGAGCGTCCCGGATTTGGTGAAGAAGATCGAGATGCTCCGCCTCCTGGGCCAGACCACCGGCACCTGCTTCCAGCGCTGCGTCGGCCTCGACGGCCTGAACGCCATCTGGTCGGTGAGCTTCGAGATCGACCGGGCCAAGGGGACCGACTACCACCAGCGGGTCAAGCGGTTCCTGGCGCGGGTGCAGCGGGAGGACCTCATGTCGGCCGGGGCCATGACCGACCCCAAGGGCGACCGCTCGCTCCCGCCCTGGAAGCAGGCCGACCCCGACGTCTACGTGCACATCGTGGGGCGGCGGCCCGACGGCATCGTCATCCGCGGC
>DASRTO010000402.1:0-5836 GCA_035655915.1 Anaeromyxobacteraceae bacterium | reverse complement strand
CTGGCAGACCCGCATCATGATGCAGCCCAGCGCCACCAGCGGCGCGGTGGCGAAGCCGAACTCCTCGGCGCCGAGCAGCGCCGCCACCGCCACGTCGCGGCCGGTCTTGAGCTGGCCGTCGCACTCCACGGCGATGCGGCTGCGCAGGTTGTTCATCAGCAGGACCTGGTGGGTCTCGGCCAGGCCCAGCTCCCAGGGGATGCCGGCGTGCTTGATGGAGGTGAGCGGGGAGGCGCCGGTGCCGCCGTCGTAGCCGGAGATGAGCACCACGTCGGCGTGGCACTTGGCCACCCCGGCGGCGATGGTGCCCACCCCCACCTCGGCCACCAGCTTCACCGAGACGCGGGCGTCGCGGTTGGCGTTCTTGAGGTCGTGGATGAGCTGCTTCAGGTCCTCGATGGAGTAGATGTCGTGGTGCGGCGGCGGCGAGATGAGCCCCACCCCGGGGGTGGAGTGGCGCACCCGCGCGATCCACGGGTAGACCTTGGTGCCGGGCAGCTGGCCGCCCTCGCCAGGCTTGGCGCCCTGGGCGATCTTGATCTGCAGCTCGCGGGCGTTGACGAGGTACTGGCTGGTGACGCCGAAGCGGCCGGAGGCCACCTGCTTGATGGCCGAGTTCCTGGAGTCGCCGTTCGGGAGCCGCCGGTAGCGGGCCGGGTCCTCGCCCCCCTCGCCGGTGTTGGACCTGCCGCCGATGCGGTTCATGGCCACCGCCAGGGCCTCGTGGGCCTCCTGCGAGATGGAGCCGTAGCTCATGGCGCCGGTCTTGAAGCGGCGCACGATGGACTCCACCGGCTCCACCTCCGCCAGCGGCACCGGCTTGGCGCCGGTCTTGAGCTCCATGAGGCCGCGCAGGGTGGCCAGGGTGCGGGACTGGTTGTTCACCAGCGCCGAGTACTCCTTGAAGGCCTGGTAGTCGCCGGTGCGGCAGGCGTACTGCAGCTTGTGGACGGTCTCGGGGTTGAAGAGGTGGTACTCGCCGTCGGCCCGGTACTGGTACTGGCCGCCGGTGCCCAGGGTGGTGTGGCGGATGGCGCGCGGCGGGTAGGCGCGGTAGTGGCGGGCCTTGACCTCCCGGGCCACCACGTCGATGCCCACCCCGCCGATGCGGCTGGCGGTCCAGGTGAAGTACTCGTCCACGAAGTCCTGGTTCAGCCCCACCGCCTCGAACACCTGGGCTCCGTGGTAGCTCTGGATGGTGGAGATCCCCATCTTGGAGATCACCTTCACCACCCCCTTGTTGATGGCCTTGATGTACTTCTGCTCCGCCTTCTCGGCCGGGCCGGGGATGAGCCCCTGCTTCACCTGGTCGTGGATGGTCTCGAAGGCCAGGTAGGGGTTCACGGCGCTGGCGCCGTAGCCGACGAGCAGGCAGAAGTGGTGCACCTCGCGCGGCTCGCCCGACTCGACCACCAGGCCGACGCGGGTGCGGGTCCCCTCCCGCAGCAGGTGGTGATGCACCGCCGACACCCCCAGGAGCGCCGGGATGGGGGCGTCGCGCTCGTCGTGGCCGCGGTCGGAGAGGATGATGAGGTTGTGCCCCTCGGCGATGGCCTCGGAGGCCTCGGTCTGCAGGTCTTCCAGGGCCTTCCGCAGGCCGGCCCCGCCGTCGTTGACCCGGAAGAGCAGCGGCAGGGTGATGGTCTTGAAGCGGCGCGAGGCCGGACCGCCGTCCAGGGCCCGGATCTTTTCCAGGTCCTGGTTGTTGAGCACCGGGGTGGGCAGCTCCAGCTGGCGGCAGCTCTCCGGCGTCGGCTCGAGCAGGTTCCCCTCCGGCCCGGTGGCGGTCTCCACCGCCATCACGATCTCCTCGCGTATGGCGTCCACCGGCGGGTTGGTCACCTGGGCGAACAGCTGCTTGAAGTAGCTGTAGAGGAGCTGCGGCCTCTCGGAGAGCACCGCCAGCGGGGTGTCGTTGCCCATGGAGCCGATGGGCTCGGTGCCCTCGGTGGCCATGGGATTCACCAGGATCTTCACGTCCTCGGTGGTGTAGCCGAAGGTCTCCTGGCGGCGGAGCACCGTCTCGTGGTCGGGCTCGTGGACCCGGGGCGGCGCCGGCAGGTCGGCGATGTTCACGAGGTACTGCTCCAGCCACTTGCCGTAGGGGTGCTCGCTGGCGATGCGCTGCTTCAGCTCGTCGTCGCCGACGATGCGGCCCTCCCGGGTATCCACCAGGAACATGTGCCCGGGCTGGAGCCGCCCCTTGCGCACCACCTGCTCCGGCGGGATGTCGAGCACGCCCACCTCGGAGGCCATCACCACCAGGTCGTCCTTGGTGACGTAGTAGCGGGCGGGGCGCAGGCCGTTGCGGTCGAGGGTGGCGCCCACCACCACCCCGTCGCTGAAGGCGATGGAGGCCGGGCCGTCCCAGGGCTCCATGAGGCAGGAGTGGAACTCGTAGAAGGCCCGCTTCTCCGGGCTCATCGACTCGTGCCGGGCCCAGGGCTCGGGCACCATCATCATCATGGCGTGCGGCACCGGGCGCCCGGCCAGGTGCAAGAGCTCCAGCACGTTGTCGAACATGGCCGAGTCCGAGCCGTCGGTGTCGACGACGGTCAGGATCTTCTTCAGGTCCTCCCCGAAGAGATTGGAGGCCATCCCGCTCTGCCGCGCGTGCATCCAGTTGATGTTGCCGCGCAGCGTGTTGATCTCGCCGTTGTGCGAGATGTAGCGGTAGGGGTGGGCCCGCGACCAGGACGGGAAGGTGTTGGTGGAGAAGCGGGCGTGCACCAGCGCGATGGCCGACGACACCGCCTCGTCCGCCAGGTCCAGGTAGTACTCCCGCAACTGCGGCGCGTTCAGCATCCCCTTGTAGACCATGGTCTTCCAGGAGAGGCTCGGGACGTAGAAGTCGCGCCGGCCGGGGATGTTGGAGCGGGCCACGTTCTTCTCGGCCAGGCGCCGGATGACGTAGAGCTTGCGCTCGAAGGCCATCGCGTCGGCGATGGAAGAGCCCCGTCCCACGAAGAGCTGACGGATGAGGGGCTGGCTCGAGCGCGAGGTCTCGCCCAGGGTGGAGTCGTCCACCGGGACGTCGCGCCACCCCAGCACCGTCTGTCCCTCGGCGCGCACCACCTCCTCCATCTTGCGGACGCAGGCCTCCCGGCTCTGGGCGTCCTGGGGCAGGAACACCATCCCCACCCCGTACCGGCCGGGCTCGGGGAGCCTCACGTCCAGCTTCTGGCACTCCCGCGCCAGGAACTCGTGAGGCGTCTGCATCAGGATGCCGGCGCCGTCGCCGGTGTTCTTCTCCGCCCCCACCGCGCCGCGGTGCTCGAGGTTCAGGAGCACCTGCAGCGACTGCCGCACGATGCCGTGCGACCTGCGCCCCTTGATGTCCACCACGAAGCCGAACCCGCAGGAGTCGTGCTCGTACTGCGGGTCGTAGAGGCCCTGCTTCGGGGGATAGCCGTTCCTGGTCATCTGGGGTCCTTCGACATCGGTCCGGAAAAAGGTTCTAGTCCCGGCGCCCTGCCCCCGCCTTGAGGCGCGCGAGAGAGCTGGCCCCTTCGGGTGCCCGCTCGATCTCGCGCGTCATCCTCCGCGGGATGTCGGCTCCAGCCCCTCCTGGCCGTCCGCCGCCGTCGCCTTCGAACATGGAACGGCGAAGTTTGACCGATCTCGACGCCAAGCGTCAAGCGCCGCAAGGTCAAGGGGTTTTTGGCCGTCCGGGACAGTCCCTGGCGGCGAGCTTCGGCCCGGCGACCGCCTCACGCGCCGAGCCGTCCGGCGAGGTCCAGCAAGTCCCTGGCGGCGACGTCGCAGCCCCGGGGCGGGACCTCGGCACCGGCGCCGGGGCCGCGCTCGTCGGGCCGCGCCACGAAGGCGGTGCGCAGCCCGGCGGCCCGGGCCGCGACGAGGTCGTCGGCGTGGGCCGCCACCATCATCGCCTCTCCCGGCGCGAGCGCGAGCAGCCGCACCGCGCCGAGGTAGCTCTCCGGCTCGGGCTTGTACCGGCCCACCACCTCGGCGCCCAGGATGCAGTCCCATGGCAGGCCGGCCCGCCTCGCCATGGCCACCAGCAACGCTAGGTTGCCGTTGGAGTGCGGGGCGACGACGTAGCGGCGCCGCAGGCGCGACAGGCCAGCCACGACGTCCGGCCAGGGGTCGAGCCGGTGCCAGGCGCGGTTCAGGTCCTGGAGCGCCTCCTCCGGAAGGCGCCCCGAGAGGCCGAAGCGAGGCAGGAGCGCGTCCAGGCTCTCCCGGTGCAGGGCGTCGAGGGGCGCGAAGGGCCGCCGCCCGGATCGCACCTCCTCCATGGAGGGCTGGTAGCGCCCGCGCCAGGCGTCGGCGAAGGCCAGCGAGTCCAGCGCCACGCCGGCCCGCCCCGCCGCGGCCTCCACCTCGCGCGCCACCGAGGTGCGCCAGTCGACGCAGGTGCCGAAGACGTCGAAGAGGAGAGCCCGCACCGCTGGGAGGGCCACGCAACTGCCCGCCTTCCGCGGCCCCGCATGCCAGCCGCGCCCCCATCCTGCCACGGCGCGGCCCGGCAGCGCGACGCGGCCGGCGGCGCCTTGCCGAGCCGGCCGTGGCCGACCCCATGGGGGGTCCCCGATCTTCACGCACCCGCTCGCCGGCCGCGTGCGAGACTTCCTCCGGCCCCGCCGCCCGGGGCGAGGGCCCAGACGAGAGGGGGATCAGCATGAGACGCTTCCTGCCGACGTCGCTCATCGCCGCAATCCTGGCCGCCGTCCCCGTGAAGGCCGGGGAGGAACCGGCGGCGCCCAACGGGATCGCCTACCTCCGCGGCTGGGAGGGCTGGAAGGTGGTCGCGCCCTCGTACCGGCCGGACAAGGACCACGTCCGCGTGATCCTCGGCAACCCCGCCGCCATGGAGGCCCTGAAGCAGGGGACCCGTCCCTTCCCCGACGGCGCGACCTTCGCGAAGGCCGCCTGGACCATCCGCAAGCACGCGAAGTTCCCCGCCGCGGTCGAGCCGGACAAGTTCGTCCAGGTCGAGTTCATGGTGAAGGACTCGGCGAAATACCAGGCCACCGCCGGCTGGGGCTTCGCCCGCTTCCTGGGAACGGAGCTGAAGCCGTACGGGCAGGGACCGGGGTTCGTCCAGGAGTGCTTCGGCTGCCACATCCCCGTGAAGGACAACGACTTCGTCTTCACGAGCCTGGCGCCGATGCCGAAATAGACCTGGGCGCCGCCGCCCGAAGCGCGGCGCGATGAGGCTTTCACCTTCGGGAAAGTCACCCCGGGGCTCGCCGGCCCGGGAGGCCCCGCCGCGGCCGTGTCCGCCTGGCCCGGCCGGAGGTGGCGCCCCGCCGTCGCCGGCGCTCGCCGCTGCCGGCCTCGCCGCCGCCGGCCTCGACGAACGCCTTCAACCGCGCCAGCGCCCGGTCCCACTCCGCCGAGACGCGGTCGAGGTACCGCCTGGCCTCGTCCAGGCCATCGGGCTCGAGCCGGAACAGGGTCTCCCGCCCCTGGCGTTCGCTGGCGACGACGCCGGCGTGCTCCAGCACCCGCAGGTGCTTGCGGATGGCCTGCCGGGTGACGGCCGCCCCCTCGCTCAGCCGGGTGACCGACAGCGCCGCCCGGCGGCACAACGCGGCCACCAGCGACAGCCTGGTCTCGTCGCCCAGCGCCGCGAAGACCGGCGCCTCCGAGACCCCCGCCCGCGCGGCGGGAAGGCGGCTACGGCGCGCGCCCGACATACCGCTCGATGTTCGTCATCTGGATCTCCCAACCGCTCTGGTTCATGCGGAAGGCCTCGAGCCGGCGGCCGGGGGGGAGGCCGTCGAAGCCGGACTCGGTCAGCACCAGCAGCGTGCCGCCGGCGGTCGCCTCTAGCCTGAACTCCACCAGCGTGGACAGCTCCTTCGAGTAG
>DASRTO010000401.1:0-2054 GCA_035655915.1 Anaeromyxobacteraceae bacterium | reverse complement strand
GCCAGCTTCAGGCAGGCCTGCGGCTTCTGCGGCTGGAGCCGGTAGTAGTCGCGCTGGGCGATCTCCACCACCTCGCAGGCGGTGGCGGCCACCGCCGACACCAGGCGCACGCACTTGGCGAGCAAGCCCAGCGCCCCCACGTGCTCCCCCGGGCCGAGCATCCCCAGCTCCCGCTCCTGCCCGGCGTCGCGCACGGTGAGCCGCACCTGGCCGGACTTCACGATGAAGAGCGACTCGCCCACCATGTTCTCCACGAACAGGGGGCTGCCGGCCGGGACCGCCTTCTCCGTGGCGATGGCGGAGAAGATCTTGAGCCCGGTCTCGGTGAACTCCTTGAAGAGCGAGCACTCCTGCAGCGCCTCGATGACGGTCATCGCGACGGCCACCCCTCCCGCCGGTACTGCTCGGCGTACCCCGCGTAGCGCTCGGCGGAGGCGCGCAGCGCGGCCAGCTCCTCCGGCGTGAGCTGCCGCCTCACACGGGCCGGCGATCCCAGCGCCAGCGTTCCGGGCGGCACCACCATCCCCGGCGGCACCAGCGACCCGGCGCCCACCATGGCCTCCTCGCCCACCACCGCGCCGTCCATCACCACCGCCCCGATGCCGACCAGGCAGCGGTCCTTGATGGTGCAGCCGTGCAAGGTCACCCGGTGCCCCAGGGTCACGTCGTCGCCCACGGCGGTGGCGTGGCCCCGGGAGGTGACGTGGATGACGCAGTGGTCCTGCACGTTGGTGCGGGCGCCGATGCGGACGGAGTTCACGTCCCCGCGCACCACCGAGCCGAACCACACCGAGGAGCGCTCGCCGATCTCGACGTCCCCCACGATGGCGACCTCGCCGACCAGCATCACCGTGTCGTGGAGACGCGGCGATCGGCCTCCGTAGGGGCGGACCAGCGCCATGCTCGCGCGATGCTAATCCGCGCCCCCCCGGCGCCGCAAGAAGAGGACGGCGGCGGCGCCCAGGCCCGTCCCGCCGGCGTCGGAAGCCCAGTCGAGGGGGCTGGCGTCCCGGCCGGGCACGAAGGCCTGGTGCAGCTCGTCGCTGGCCCCGTAGAGGGCGCCCAGGAGGAGCGCCACCGCGAAGGCCCGGACCGGGGGCCGGCCCCCGGCGCGCAGGGCGCGGGCCACGAGGCCGCCCAGCACCGTGTACTCGGCGAGGTGGATGAGCTTGTCGTGGGAGAGCAGCTCCGGCGGGACCAGGTCCTGCGGCCGGGACAGCGAGGAGAGGGCGAAGATCAGGGCGGCGTAGAGGAGCGCCGGCGCCCAGACCACGAGCCGGCTCACCCCAGGGCCTCCCCGCCCAGCGAGCTGGCGCCGGCGCGGGTCACCCGCACCCGGAGCAGGTCCCCGGGGCGCCGCTCGCGGCCGCCCAGGTCCACGTGGACCAGGCGGTTCTCCGGCGTGCGGCCCACCCCTTCCCCGGGAGAATCCGGGGCCGGGCCCTCCAGCAGCACCTCCACCTCGCGCCCCAGCGCCTCCGCGAGCCGCGCCGCCGAGATCTCGCGCTGCCGCGCCTGGAGCCGCTCCAGCCGCTCCACCGCCACCTGGCGGGGCACCTCGGCCCACTCGGGCGAGGAGCCCAGCCGCTGCGCCGCCCCGGTGCGGGGGCGGGCGCTGAAAGCGAAGCTGAAGGAGTTCTCGAAGCGCGCCCGCCGCAGGAGCGCCAGCGAGGCCTCGAAGTCCTCCTCGGTCTCGCCGGGGAAGCCCACGATGAAATCGGTGGTGATGGCCAGTCCGGGCCGGGCCGCCTCCAGCCGCGCGTGCCGCTCCATGAACTCCGCCACCGTGTAGTCGCGCCGCATGCGCGCCAGCACCGCGTCGGATCCGGACTGCACCGGGAGGTGGAAGTGCGGCATCACCCGGGGCTCGTCGCGGAAGACGTCCACCAGCTCGTCGGAGAGATCGTGGGGGTGGCTGGTGGTGAAGCGCACCCGCTCCAGCCCCGGCACGGCGGCGGCGCGGCGCAGCAGCTCCGGGAAGCCGCAGCCGCCCCGGTAACTGTTCACGTTCTGGCCGATGAGGGTGACCTCGCGCACGCCCACCGCGGCCAGGT
>DASRTO010000400.1:0-2231 GCA_035655915.1 Anaeromyxobacteraceae bacterium | reverse complement strand
CACCAGGTCGTGGCTGGAGTCCACCCTCCGGGCCAATTCCTCCACGTCCGCCGAGCGCCGGATGAGCCCCAGCCCGTCGCGCAGCCACTGCACCGCCGCCCCGGCGATGAAGGACGAGCCCTCCAGCGCGTAGTGGACCTCCTCCCCCACCTTCCAGGCCACGGTGGTGAGCAGGCCGCGCTCCGATCGGACCGGCCTCGGGCCGGTGTTCTGCAGGAGGAAGGCGCCGGTGCCGTAGGTGCACTTGGCCTCGCCGGCGGCGAAGCAGGCCTGGCCGAAGAGCGCCGCCTGCTGGTCGCCGGCCATGCCCGCCACCGGGATGCCGTCGGGCAGCAGGCGCAGGCCGCGGGTCTGGCCGTACACCTCGGAGCTGGCGCGGATCTCCGGCAAGATGGCCCGCGGCACCCCGAAGAGGTCGAGCAGCTCCGAATCCCAGGCGAGCCCCTCCAGGTCCATGAGCAGGGTGCGGCTGGCGTTGGAGACGTCGGTGACGTGGGCGGCGCCGCCGGTGAGGCGCCAGGCGAGGAAGGTGTCGATGGTGCCGAAGGCCGCCGCGCCCGACTCGGCCTTCTGGCGCAGCCCCTTCACGTGGTCGAGCAGCCACCGGATCTTGGTGGCCGAGAAGTAGGGGTCGAGCACCAGCCCGGTCTTGCGGCGCACCAGAGGCTCCTGGCCCGCCTCCTTGAAGCGGGTGCAAGCCTCGGCGGTGCGCCGATCCTGCCAGACGATGGCGCGGTGGAGGGGCCGGCCGGTGCGGCGGTCCCACAGCGCGGTGGTCTCCCGCTGGTTGGTGATGCCGATGGCCGCCACGTCCCGGCCGCGCAGGCCCGCCGCGCCCAGCGCCCGGCGGATGGCCCACAGCGTCGAGGCCCAGATCTCCTCCAGGTCGTGCTCCACCCAGCCCGGCCTGGGGAAGTGCTGGGGAAACTCCCGGTTCACCTTGGCCTTGACCCTGAGCCTGCGGTCGAGGAGCAGCACCGTGGTCCCGGTGGTCCCCTGGTCGATCGCCATCACGTGCCTGGCCATGGTCCCTCCGCGCGGCCGTCAGGCCGGAATGGACTCGAGGAAGCGCCGCGCCTCCTCGGCGCAGCGCTCCCGCTCCACGTCGATGCCCACCAGGTGCCAGCTCTCCGGCAGGAGCACCAGGCGCGCCGGGCCGCTGCCGATGCGGGCCGCCAGCCGCTCCGCCCCGGCGAGCGCCACCGTGTGGTCCCGGGCGCCGAAGACCACCAGCGCCGGGGCCCGCACCGCCGGCAGCCGGCGATCCACCTCGGCCTGGAGGCGCAGCAGCTCTCCCACCGCCGCGAGCGGCACGACCTCCATGCAGGGGTTGAGCCGCCGCATCTCCGGGTCCCGCACGTCCGAGCCGGCGCGCTTGGGGATGGCCGGGAGGAGGAAGGCCCCCGGCGCCAGGCCCAGGAGCCCGCCCAGCACTCCCGCCGCCCGAAGCCGGAGCGCCGGCGCCAGCAGCACCAGTCCCTGGACGCGATCCGGGTGGTCGTGCGCCAGGGCGCAGGCGACCAGCGCCCCCATGGAGCAGCCCGCCGCGAAGGTGCGCCGCGCCCCGGCCAGGCGGAAGAGCTCGTCGCGGGCCCCCGCCACCCACTCCCGCCAGGTGGTGCGGGCCAGCGCGTGCGGGTCGGGGTGGCCGGCCAGGATGGGGGCGCGGCAGCGCATCCCCGCCGCCGCCAGCCGCTCGCCCAGGAAGCGCACCTCGAAGGGCGAGCCGGTGAGGCCATGCAGGAGCAGCACCGCGTCCGGCCCCCCGCGAAGGTCGAAGGGCTCGGCCGATCCGCGCGCGGCGTCCGAATGCGGCACGCCGGCAGACTACAGCGGGCCGGGGTGCCCGCCAACGCGGTTTCCGGGTAGGCTCCGGCCATGTCCGACAAGCCCCAGCAGCCGCAGCAGCAGGTCCAGGTGCAGATCGAGCTCGACCCGGCCGTCGCCAACGGCGTGTTCGTGAACTTCGCCATGGTGAACCACACCGAGACCGAGTTCACCCTCGACCTCCTCTACCTCCAGCCCCAGGCGCCGCGGGCCACGGTGCGGGCGCGCGCCATCCTCACGCCCAAGCACATGAAGCGGCTCCTGCTGGCCATGCAGGAGAACCTCGGCAAGTACGAGAAGGTGTTCGGCGCGGTGGACGTGGGCCAGGGACCGCACTTCCCGGGCGCCCTCGCCTGACCGGCCCCTCGGACCGGCGGGGGGCCGCCCGCGGGACGGGCCGCCTC
>DASRTO010000399.1:0-8548 GCA_035655915.1 Anaeromyxobacteraceae bacterium | reverse complement strand
CGGCCCCGCCAGGCCAGGGGCGGTCGGCGACCTACCGCCCGAGCGTCGGCGACCAGGGGGCGCGCTGCCCGGGCCGGACCTCGACGGTGCGCTGCGCCGCCCCCAGCGTGGGGTGGACCAGGCGAACCGCGTACCGCCCTGCGGGAAGGCGGACCTCGAGCGGCGTGTCCCCCAGCCGCTCCCCTTCCACGTACACCCGCGCCCAGGGCGTGGCGTTGAGGGAGAGGATCCCCTCCCCGCTCTCCGGGCGCGGCAGCGGCAGGGAGCGGAGCCGCGCGCTGCGCCCCGAGACCCGGAGGCGCCGCCCCAGCTCCTCGCCCGCGGCCGCGGCGCCCTCGGGCGCGGCGGGCCCGTCGGCGGCGGGCCCGGCCCCGGCGGCCGCGCCGGCCGGCGCGCCTACCGGCCCCGGCTCCCCCGCCGCGGGCCGATCCGCCGGCGCCCCCGGCCGCCGGCGAGGCGGGAAGGCGCCGAACCCGCTCCATCACCCGCCAGGCCGCGAGCCCGGCCGAGGCCACGGCCACCGCCACCGCGACGGCCATCACCGCGCGGGAGCGCCGGGAGCGGACGCCGCCGGGCGCCTCCACCGTCTCCGTGGAGGCCTCGCCGTCGGCCTCCGCGTCCGCGGCGGGCCGCAGCCAGGTGCGCTCCGGCGGCCGGACCGCGGTGGGCTCGCCAGCGCGGGCCGACGGCGGGGTCGCCTCCTCCGGCCACAGCCGGCGCATGAGCGGTCCCAGGGCCAGGTCCTCGGGCGAGCGAGCCACCCGGAGGAGCACCGCCCCGAGCGCCGCTCCCAGCTCGTCGGCGGTGCGGGTCCTCCGCTCCGGGTCCCGCTCCAGCAGCCCCATCACCGCCGCCTCCAGCTCGGGGGGCACCTCCTCGTTCCAGGCCGATGGGGGCGAGACGGGATCGTTCGAGAGCACGGCGGCCATGGTGGCGGCGTCGGTGTCGCGGGCGAAGAGCCGCCGCCCCGCCAGCAGCTCCCACAGCACCACTCCCAGCGAAAAGAGGTCGGCCCGCGCGTCCACGCGCGCCCCGCGGGCCTGCTCCGGGGCCATGTAGGCGACCTTCCCCTTCACCGTTCCCGGGTCGGTGAGGCCGGCGGCGTTCATGGCCCGGGCGATGCCGAAGTCTGCCAGCTTCACCTCGCCCTCGAAGGAGATGAGCACGTTGTGGGGGGAGACGTCGCGGTGCACCAGGCCGGCCACCCCGCCCGACTCCGGCGGCCGGTGCGCGTAGGCCAGCGCCTTGGCCACCTCCGCCGCCACGAAGACCGCCCGGGTTTGCCCCAGCCGCACCCCGCGCTCGCGGCAGCGCTCCACCACCGCCCGCAGGGTGCGGCCGTGGACGAACTCCATGGCGATGCAGTACCGCCCCTCGACGCGGACGAAGTCGAAGACCTGCACGATGTTGGCATGGGTCAGGCGCGAGGCCAGCCGCGCCTCCTGGATGAACATGCGCACGAAGTCGCTGCCCTCGGCGTGGTCGCCCCGGACCACCTTGAGGGCCACCTCCTTCACGAAGCCCTCCGGCCCGGCCACCTCGGCCCGGTAGACCTCGGCCATCCCGCCGGAGGCGATGGGCTCGAGGAGGCGGTACTTGCCGAGGGGGCGCACCGGAAGCGATTGTACCCGCGCATCCGGCCTGGGCGTGAACCCGGCCCGGGGGCGGGCGCTGCCGGGGCGGCCGTGCTACAGAGGGAGGGACCACCGCCCGCGCCCATGAACCTGCCCGCCCTCGCCGCCGCCCTCTGCCTGGCCGCCGGCCCGTCCCCGGCTCCGGCCGGCGATCCGCGCCTGACGCTGCTCTCGGCCATGACCGCGGAGGTCGAGCGCGCCTCGCAGCGGCTGCGGCTCTCGGGCTACGACCCGCCCTACTTCGTCTCCTACCAGATGAAGGAGCGGCGGGCGGACGAGATCGCCGGACGCTTCGGCGCCGTCTTCGAGGACCGCCCGCTGCGCGAGCGCAAGCTCCTCGCCGACGTGCGGGTGGGCGGCTACGACCTCGACAGCTCCGGCCCGGAAGACCTGGCCTTCCTCCTCGGCGACGACGCCAAGACCTGGTACGCCTCCCGGGACGCCCCGCTGGACGACGACCCGGTGGCCTTGCGCAACGCGCTCTGGCTGCTCACCGACGAGAAGTACAAGGAGGCCCTCTCGGGCTGGTTCAAGAAGAAGTCGCGAGGCGTCTACCGCACCGACGAGGCGGACCGGGCCCCGAGCTTCTCCCGCGAGGCGCCGCAGCGCCACGTGGACCCGGCCCTCCCCTTCCCCCTCGACCGGGCCCGCTGGCGCGGCGAGGTGCGATCCCTCTCCGCGCTCTTCCGCGCCCACCCGTCCGTCTTCGACTCCTCGGTCCGCCTCAGCGCCGAGAAGCAGGTGCGCTGGTTCGCCTCCAGCGAGGGGTCGGCCCTGGTGACCGAGCGCACCCTCTACGCCGTCCACGTCCAGGCCGCGGCCCGGGCCCCGGACGGCCAGCTCCTCGAGAACAGCCGGGACTTCTACGCCCCCACCGAGGCGGAGCTTCCCTCCCCCGAGGCGCTGCGCCGCGAGGTGGGGCGGGTGGTGGCCGAGCTGGAGGCGCTGCAGCGGGCGCCGGTGCTCGACCCCTACACCGGCCCCGCCATCCTGGGGCCGGAGGCCACCGGGGTCCTGTTCCACGAGGCGGTGGGCCACCGCCTGGAGGGAGACCGCCAGGACGACGACAAGGAGGGGCAGACCTTCAAGGGCCAGGTGGGAAAGCAGGTGCTGCCGCCCTTCCTCACGGTGGTGGACGACCCGACCCTGCCGGCCCGGGGAGGCACCCCCTTGAACGGCTTCTACCGCTTCGACGAGCAAGGCGTCCCGGCCCAGCGGGTGGAGCTGGTGCGGGACGGCCGCCTCGAGGGCTACCTTCTCTCGCGCCGGCCGGTGAAGCCCTTCGCCCGCTCCAACGGGCACGGGCGGGGCCAGGGGAGCCACCGGCCGGTGGCCCGCATGTCGAACCTGGTGGTGGCCTCGTCGCAACCAGTGCCGCTGGCCGAGCTGAAGCGCCGGCTCCTGGAGGAGGTCCGCCGCCAGGGCAAGCCCTACGGGCTCCTCATCCGCGACATCACCGCCGGCAACACCAACACCGGGAGCCACGGCTACCAGGCCTTCAAGGGCACGCCGCGCCTGGTGTACCGGGTGGACGCCGGGACCGGCCGGGAGGATCTGGTGCGCGGGGTGGAGCTGGTGGGCACGCCGCTCTCCGCGGTGAACAAGGTGCTGGCCCTGGGCGACGACGTGCGCCCCTTCAACGCCTGGTGCGGGGCGGAGAGCGGCTTCGTGCCGGTGTCCACGGTGGCGCCCTCGGCCCTGGTCTCGGAGATCGAGCTTCAGCGGGTGGCGCAGGCCAGCGAGCGCGCTCCCATCCTGCCGGCGCCCTGGAGCGAGGTCCCCCGTCCCTGATTCGATTCAGGCCCTGGGGGTCTTCGTGCATGAGCGACCGGCCAGACCCGGCGCAAGGAGTGGCAGCGAGAACGACCTCGCGGTGAACGTGATCTGAAGTCTGGTCGGTTTTCGCCGCCGGGTCGCGTGCCGTGGTACGGCGGGGCGGGCGCGAGGCGCGATCGTTCGGCGCGCCGGCCTTTTTCCTGGAAGCCGCCCGACCGCCAGGCGAGAATCGCGGCGCTCTCCCTGCCCAAGCCTGGACCGGAGCCCTCAGTCCCGGGACCTGCCATCCCCACCCGTCCGCCCATACGCGCCCCTGAATCCGTCTCCGCCGGAGTCGCCGCGCCGCTTCTCCTCGCCTGCGGACTCACGCTGCTGCAGTACCTCGGAGCTTACATGCGCGTTCCCCTGGTGCCGCTGTTCGCGGGGCGCCTGGGCGCTTCCACCGTCGAAGTGGGGATCGTCAACGCGGGCTTCATGTTGGCGGCCGCCGCCCTCTCCCTGCCCCTGGGTTTCATGTCCGACCGCCTGGGACGGAAGCGCCTCATCCTCGCGGGGATGGGGATCTCCGCGATGACCTCGCTGTCGCTCCTCGTCGCCAGCGCGCCATGGCACGTGGCGTTGATCTACCTGTTCGCCGGGACGGGTCTGGCGTGCTTCTCCCCCGCCATGATGTCCCACGTGGGCGATTGCGTTGCGCGACCGTTCCTCGGCCGCGCCTACGGGTGGTACACCTCCGCCCTGTACCTGGGGATGGCGCTCGGCCCCGGAATCGGCGGCGGGCTCGCGTCCTGGGGGTTCGGACTGGCCTTCGGCGTCTCCGCCGTCATCACCGGCGCCGGGGCGCTCCTCGGCGCGGCGCGCCTTCCGCCCTCACCGCCAGCCTCGTCCCAGGCCGCGTCGCTCGGAACCCTCTCCGAGGATTTCCGGGAGATCGTCCGGACCCCGGTCGTCCTGGGGTGTTGGATCGCCACCTTCTCCTGCACCTTCGCCTGGGGGGCCCTCTTCGCCTTCTTCCCCCTGTACGCGCGGGAGCAGGGCATCTCCGTCGCCCACACCGGGCTGATCTTCACCGTCCAGGCGGCGGCCAACGCCCTCTTTCGCGTTCCTGTGGGACACCTCCAGGACCGGAGCGGGAGCCGGCGCCCCTTCATCCTCTGGGGGAACGCCCTCTTCGGCCTGTGCATCGCCCTCACCGGCCTATTGCGGAAAGAGCTGCCGCTGTACCTTCTCTTCGCCGCCGCCGGGGCGGCCATGGCGGCCGCCTTCACCGCCATCGGCGCCGTCCTCTCGGAGTCGGTGGCGACGCGGATCCGGGGGCTGGCGATGGGAGGTTACAACACCTGCATCTACGGCGGCTTCATGGCGTCCGCCGCCGCGCTGGGGGTGGTGATCGAGTGGTCGGGGTACGCGGCCGGGTTCGCCGCCGCGGGCGTCGCCTGCGCCCTGTCCACGCTCGCCGCGGCCCGGCTGCTCGCCCCGCGACCGGTGCTCCTGAACGCCCCTCGGCCCGATCCCGGCCCTCCGGCTGGGCATGGCTCGCAGCACTAGCACCGGTAGTGCTCGCTCTTGTACGGCCCGCCCGGCGGCACGCCGATGTACTCGCCTGCTTCTTGCGGCGCCGCTCCCAGGTCGCGATCGGTGCACCGGCGTGGTCGACGGCGGCCGCGCTGGCAAGGATCGGGCAACCAAACGGAGCAAGCCATGGCTGAGTCGATTCAGTCCCGGCGCCAGCCCTGGAAGAGGATGTAGCGCCGGAACTCGGCTTCGAAGGCGGACGCGGCGATCCCGGTTTCGGCCCGGAAGGCCTCGCCGAAGGCCTGGCCGCGCCCCATGCGCCGGAGGACGCCCTTCACCGGCGCCTCGCCGTAGCGGTCGAGCAGGAAGCGGAAGGCCCAGTGGGCGGTGCCGTAGACCAGGTCGGCCTGGCGCTGGGAGAGCGGCTCGCCGGGCGGAGCCTCGGGGTCGGTGAGCGGGTCGCCGCGGGGGCGCGCCGCCGCCGTCCCGTCGCCCGGGCCGGGGAAGCCGTCGCCGCTCCCCGCCGCATCGCGGTAGAAGCGCCAGATGGCCCCGGGCCCGGGCCGCTTGTACGCCTGGCCGGCGGCGACGCTGGCCAGGCCCTCGCGGAACCAGAGCGGGATGTCCCGCTGGGTCCAGGTGGATTCGCCTGCCACCGCCTGGTACATGACGCAGTGGACCAGCTCGTGGGTGAGCAGCTCGGCCACCTGCTCGTCGCTGGGGCCGCCGAGGAGGGCGCCGAGCGGCCGCCAGGTCCGCGGCGACTGCAGGTCGACGGAGGCGTAGCGGGCCCAGGCCCGGAGCCAGGGGTGGTCCTCCCGGTGGGTGGCCTGCTCCAGCGCACGATGGCTCGGGTGGATGGTGACCAGCACCGGGGAGGCGAGGCGCCCCCACCGCGTGGCCCGCGGCACCGCCAGGGCCAGGGCGGCCCGCACCTGCCGCGCCGCCGCCTCGTCCCCGGGCCAGTACTGGAGCCGGAAGGCCTGACCCTCGACGCTCGCCGCCTCCAGGCGCGGCGGGCCGCCCTCCGCGACGTGTGCGCAGGCTGAGGCCAGGAGGGCCAGGGCGGTCGCGAGCGCTCGCATCCCTACCCCATCTGGCCACGTCCGGCCCGCCCCCGCCAGCCTCCGGATCAGGGGGCGGCGGCGCGGCGGGACGGGGCGCCGGCCAGGTCCCGCAGCAGGGGGGCGAGGTGGGTCAGGTCCCGCACCTCTCCCACGCGGCCGGCCGCCGGGCCGAAGCCGAGCACCGGCACCGGGGCCCGGGTGTGGTTGCGGGTGGAGAGGTCCTCCACGTTGCCGTGGTCGCTCGCCACCAGCAGCGAGTCCCCGGGGGCGAGGCCGGCCACCAGCGCCCGCAGCATCCGGTCGAGCCGCGACAGCGCCTCCAGGGCCCGCTCCATGGAGCGGGCATGCCCGGCCTCGTCGCTCTCGAAGAACTCGAAGAGGACGAGGTCGCTCCCAGCCAGGAGGCCGAGCAGGATCTCCGCCGCCTCCTCGGAGCTGCGCCGCGGCAGGCGCGCCCCGAAGGCGGCGGCCCGCGCGCCGGTGAGGTCGTGGGTCAGGGCCCGGCCCCGCCGCGCGTCCTCCCAGGTGAGGAAGCGCTCCCCGCCGGCGGCGAAGGCCACAGTGGTGGCCGAGGCGCGAGCGCGGCGCCGCAGCGCGCCGAGGTCGAACTCGGGCACGCCCTCGGCTGGGAGGCCCAGGGCGCGCAGGTGCGCCACCGGGAAGGCGTTGGCGAAGGCGGCGCGCCGCCCGTCGCCGGCGAGCGCCCGGAAGAGCGAGCGCGGCTCGAGCCAGCTCCGCAGGGCGCGGGAGGGGAAGCCGAGCAGGTGGCGCCCCATGGCTCGAGGCGCGTTCTCGCCGGAGAGGATGGTGCTCTGGCCGGTGGCCGACTGCGGCCGTCCCGGGATCCCCAGGCAGGCGTCGGCCAGGGCCGCCCGGCCGCCGCGCGGCAGGTCCGCCCCGCTCCCGTCGGCGAAGCGGGAGAGGAGGAAATCGCCCCGGGCCAGCGGGTTCACCGCCGGATCGGCGGCGCCCACCCCGACGCCGTCCACGAAGACGAAGAGCACCGCCACCGCTGGAATATAATGGCGCTCGACGGCGGGGGACGAGCCCCCGCCCGACCGCGTCCCGTGCGCGCCCCGCTCGCCCCGCTCCTCGCCGGCCTGCTGGCCGCCTGCGCCGCGCCGGCGCCGCGGCCGGAGCTGGCAAGCTACCCGAGGGAGATCCAGGCCGCCATCCGCGAGCACCGGGTGGTGCCGGGCATGGACGCGGCCGCTGTCCAGCTGGCCTGGGGCGAGCCGGACGCCGTCGAGCGCACGCCTTCGGTGGCGGCGCCGGGCCTGGAGTACCAGCGGTGGAGCTGGCGCGCCGGCCCCGGGGGACCGGCGCGGCTCGCCTGGCTCGCCGACGGGCGGGTGGTGGACGTGCTCATCCCACCCCCGGCCGCCCCGGCTACGGCGCCGACACGATGACGCCGGCGGCGTCGCTGGTGCCGGCGTAGGCGACGCTGGCGATGCCGGTGTTGCCCGAGGTGGTGCCCTTCTTCAGGGCGGTGAGGCCCACCAGGTAGCTCGAGGCGTCGGCGGTCGGGAAGCAGCCGGGCTTGCTCACGTTGAACGGGTTCACCCGCCAGGCCGAGTCGTCGAGGAAGGCGAACCGGAGCAGCGCCGCTCCGTCCTGCGGCGCGTTGGTGCAGTTGGGGGTGGCGCTCCAGTTGAAGCTCGAGCCGGACAGCGACCAGACGCCGTAGAAGGCCACGTCGCAGAGCCCGCTGCAGGCCCGGGAGAGCGGGTACGGGTCGGTGAACTGCGGCGTGCCGGCGTAGCTCGGGTAGGTGGCGATCCGGGTGGTGCCGTCCATCCCCGGCACGCTGAGGCTCGGCGCCGGCGGGGCGTTGGTCACCTCGCCCCAGTACTGGTCGGACCCGACCTGGGCCGTGAAGCGGAAGGTGGAGCCCGCCTGGTAGAAGTCGCCGCTGGCCTCGTAGAGGCCGGGCTGGGCGGTCGACTCCGCCAGCGTGGCCACCTCGGTCCCGCCGCGAAGGAGCTTCACGGTGGCTCCGGAGACGGGCTTCACGTCGCCGGCGGAGGGGCTGGTGACGCTGGTGTGGCCCAGGAACAGCTGGGCCTCGGTGACCGTCGAGCCGGTGATGCCCAAGGGGAGCACCGGGGGCGACTGGACCAGCATCGCCACCAGTACGGTGTCGTTGGTGAGCTTGCAGCCGGCGGCGAGCGCGGCCAGGGCCAGAGCGGCGACGATGCGCATGGTGAATCCTCCGGAGGCTCATCTACCGGAAAGCCGCCCCACCGGCCACCTCACACCCTGCGACTTTTCGTGCCTCCGCCCACACCCCGGGACTATCCTCCGGTCCGGCCATGCCGCGCCTCCCGGACCCTGGCTTCGCACCCGACTGCGCCATCGCCGTGGACGGGATGCCGGTCCCCGCGCGCGCCGGCGAGAGCGTGGCCTTGGCGCTCCTGGCCGCGGGCCGCCCGCTGCTCTCCCGCAGCCCCAAGTACCACCGCCCGCGCGGCGCGTTCTGCCTGGCCGGGAGCTGCGGCGGCTGCCTGGTGCGCGTCGAGGGCCAGCCCAACGTGCGCGCCTGTCGCACCGCCTGCC
>DASRTO010000398.1:0-6365 GCA_035655915.1 Anaeromyxobacteraceae bacterium | reverse complement strand
TCGTAACTCTTGTCGATGCGGTACCGCCGCTCCGCCACCTGGCGCGACTCGTCCGGGATGACGGCCCCCGCCACCTTCTCCGCGAGGCCGAGGCCCGGCCAACCGAGGAAAAGCCCTGCGAGGGCGGCCTTATAGCGGGCGAGGCGCGTCACGGTCAAGGGCTTCGTACCGGCTGGCCGCGCCCATGTCAACGGCGCCGCCGGGGCCTACCGCCACGGGCGCACCGTCCCGCCGCGGTGGCCCGGCTCGCGGAGCACCAGCCCCTCGGACTTGCAGGCGGCCGCTGCCCGCGGCCCGATCCACCAGCCCTTGGGGTCGCTGCGCCGCCACGACCGGCGGAAGAGGCCCTGGATCTCCTCGAAGAGGCGGCGCAGCCCGAGCGGCTTGCCGAGGCGGCTCCCGGGATCGTCCCTCACCTCCAGCTCGGCCCAGAGCCGACCGCCCAGGAGCTCCCCGTCCTCGTCGAGCAGCGAGCGCTGGTAATGGAACACCGGCGAGGGGATCTCCTCGATCTCCAGCATGCCCTTGTCCGGGCCGCGCTTCACCGGGTGCACCACCACCTCGCCGAAGCGCTCGGCGGCGAGGTAGAAGGCCGGGGCGCCCAGCCGGGCCTGCGCCGACTCGTCGGCGCGGAAGGGGCGGTAGCCGGGCGGCACCAGCTCCGGGTAGACCACCACCTCGTGCCGGGCCAGGAGCCGGAGGAAGGCCCGCTCGTCCTCGGGCAGCATGAAGTAGCGCAGGGTGGCGGGCATGGCCTCGCGCGCCCGCCGGCGGGGTCAGACGGCGCGGCGGACCAGGGTGTCGTAGCTCTGCGCGATCTTGCTGGCCAGGATGAGCAACTCGCCCACGTCGGAGGCGTCCACCAGGCCGCCGCGCCCGTTGTCGAGGTACAGCACGTTCACCACCCGTCCCAGGGCGAGGATGGGGAGCACGAAGGCGTTGCGCGGAGCGCCGCCGCCGAGCCCCTTGAGGAAGCGCAGGTTCTGATCGGTCTTCTGCAGCGGGCCGAGGAAATGGGCCTGGCTCGTCACCACCGTCTGCAGCACCCCCGGCCCGGAGAGGTCCACCTGCAGCCGGCGCACCTTCTGCGGGTCGAGCCCGTCGCCGAGCCCCTCCCACCCGGCGGCGGCGCCGCGCTGCACCGTGAGCAGCACCGCCCGCTTGAACCGGCTGCGGGCGAAGCGCAGCACGGTCTGGGCGATGGACTGGCGGTCGGCGACGCCCTCCAGGAACAGCACTGCCTCCTGGAAGCCCAGCGAGGAGGGTTCGGGAACCCGCACCGCCGCCATCGGCAGCGGCGGCCTGAAGGTGGGGCGCGGCGCGTGGCCGGCTGCCTCCCGGCTCAGGGCCGCCAGCACCGCCTCCCGGGCCTCATCCGGGACCGGCTCGAGCAGGTCGGTCAGCTCGACCACCGGCTCCTCGGGAGGTGGCGGCGAAGCCGCGGCGGCGGGCGGACGACCTACCGGGGCGCCGATGGCGGGGGGCGGAGGCGCCGGAACCCGCGACGCGGGGAGCGGCGCCGCAGCGGGGGGCGGCGCCGCGGCGGCGGGCGGGACGGCCGGGATCCGGGGCGGTGCCGGAGGCGACGCCGGGGCGGGCGGCGAGGGCCGCGCCTCGGGAGCACCGGCCGCCGGCCTGCCGGCCGCGGGTGGCGCTCCTGGGCCCTTGGGCCGGCCGTAGAGCGACGCGAACTCGGCCTCGTCCATGAGGTCCGGGCCGCCAAGCTCGGGGACCGCCGGCGCCGGCCCGGGTGCCGGCCGCGCCCGCAGCGAGCCCAGCTCGGGGACGTCCAGGCCGCGCAGCTGCCGCTCGATGCTGTAGAAGCGGCGCATGAGGGCCCACATGCGGGCCTCGGGCACCACGATGGGGTGGATGCGCTTGCCGGTGGCGAAGGCCAGCTCGTCGAGGGCCGCCAGGTCGTCGGGGTTGCACACCAGCACCGCCAGCTTCCGGTCCTGGGCCAGGTAGGGGATGGCCTCCAGGCGCTCCACCACCTCCGGCCCCAGCAGCGCCCGCACGCTCGGGTCGATGGCCAGGTCGCCGAAGAGGCAGGGGCGCCCGTGGCGCCTCCCCAGGCCGCGGGCCAGCTCCTCCTCGGTGATGCAGCCGATCTCGAGGAGGTTCGTCCCCAGGCGGCCTCCGAAGATGACCTGGTTCTCCAGCCCCTGGCGGACCTCGGCCTCGGTGCAGGCCTCGAGCTCCACCAGGATCTCGCCCAGCCGCGCCACTACCGCCCTCCTCCCGCTCCGGGAGCCCTGGGCTGGGCCGGCAGGGCCACCGTCCCCAGGTCCACCGTGGCGCCGGCGGCCACCGCCACCTTGATCTCGACAGGCGCGGCCTCGGGCTGTCCGCCGGGGCGGATCACCACCAGGTAGGTGCCGGGAGGGAGGCGCGCCTCGAAGCTGCCGTCCGGGGACACCGGGACGGCGCGGCGGCTGCGCCCCACCGCGACCGAGGCGCCCGGGGCCGGGCGCCCGCTCTCGGTGACGCGGCCGCGCAGCAACCCCACCCCCACCACCGCCTGGCGAGGAGGCGGCGGCAGGACCCAGCGCGCGAAGCGCACCTCGGCGGCGTCGGACTGCATCTGCACCACCGCGCCGTCGGGGGCGATGGCGAACTCGCGGAACTCGAAGCGCCGGTCGCCGGGCGGCACGCTCTGGGCGCCGGTGAGCGCTCCCTGCGGCGTCACCGAGAGGAGCAGCACCTCGCCCCGCGGGGCTCGGTCGTCGGGCCCGTCGGCCCGGTCCACCGCCACCACCACCTCGCCCCGGCGGTTCACCCCCACCAGCCGTACCCGGGCGATGGGGACGCGCGAGTGGAGCTGCACGCCCCGGAGCAGGCGGCCCGAGGCGGTGAAGAAGCGCAGCGACGCGATCCAGCGGCCGGCCCGATCGGCCTGCAGGTGCAGCTCCCCCACCGGCAGGCCGGGCAGGGGCCCCTCGGCCTTGAGGCCGCTCCAGCCCAGCTCGGCCCGGACCGCCTGGCCGTTCTGCATGAGGAAGACGGGGCGGGGCCGGCCGGCGAAGAGGAAGTCCACGCCGCGGAAGGACGGCGGCAGGGCTCCCTGGAGCAGCAGCCGCCCGCTGGAGTCGTACTGCGAGAGGAAGGGCTGGTCGCCGCCGGTGTAGACCAGGATCTGCCCGTCGTCGCCGACCGCCAGGTCGGCCTCCACCTCGGTCGCGCCGCCGGGGCGGACCAGGGGGAAGGTCCCCGCCGGCCGGCCCCTGGGGTCGAAGCGCTGGATGCGGCCGTTCAGGGGGTCGAGCACGTAGAGCGAGCCCAGGGGCCCCACCGCGAAGCTCGGCGGGCCAAGGGCGTCCTCGTCGTCGCGGGCGGGATTGCCCTGCAGGCCGAACTGCCCCGGCGCCGTCCCCGGCGAGCCGCGGACCCAGGTCTCCCGGGCCGGGGCCGGGGCCACGGTCGAGCCCGGGAGCTCCAGCTGGGGCGCGTCTGGCGCCACCGCCACCAGCGGCTCGTCGGCGGGGGTGGACGACACGGCCGCCGGCTCGCAGGTGTGGGGCGGCTCCTCGGGCCACAGCTCCACCGCGCCCAGATCGCGCGACTGCCCGAGCAGCACCGAGACGTCGTCCACCCGCTGGTCGGCTACCACGTTTGGCCCGCGGAAGGCCAGCGAGTAGGTGCCCGGAGGCAGCGTCAGGGTGAAGCGCCCCTCGGCGTCGGAGGTGGTGGCGGCGTCGCGCCCCATGACGATCACGGTGGCGCCCGCCACCGGGCTCTGGCAGCCCTTGTTGCGCAGGCGCCCGGTCACCATCCCCGCGTTCCGCGGCATCGCCGGCCTCGCCGCCGGCCGCGCCTTGGCCGGGGCGGGGCGGTCGGAGGCGCCGGCCAGGACGGCCAGGAGGAGCGCGGTGGCGAGCACGGGGAACCATCATACAACGAGGCCCGGGCGCGGCCCCGGTCGCCGGCCGTCACGCCCTCCCCGGCTCCGTCAGCTTCCGCGCCTCGAGGATCCGCCTCGCCTCCGCCGCCCGCAGCCCTCCCATCTCCACCGCCAGCTCTATGATGGACCGGCCGCCCGCCACCGAAGCCTTCACGATCTCCGCCGCCCGGGCGTACCCCAGCCGTGGCGCCAGGGCGGTGGCCAGGCTCACCGTCCGCTCGGCGTAGAAGCGGCAGCGCGCCTCGTCGGCCTCGAGCCCCCGGGCGCAGCGTTCGTCGAAGGCCCGCACCGCGCTGGCCAGGATCTCCAGCATGTGACACAGGTCGAAGGCCACCAGGGGCATCATCACGTTCAGCTCCAGTTGCCCGCCGGCCGCCGCCGCCGCCACCGCCGCGTCGAGCCCCAGCACCTGGTACGACACCATGGCCAGCATCTCCGCCATGGAGGGGTTCACCTTGCCGGGCATGATGGACGAGCCCGGCTGCACCGGCGGGAGGCGCAGCTCCCCGAGGCCGGTGTTGGGCCCGGAGCCCAGGAGGCGCAGGTCCCCGCCGATGCGCAGGAGCTCCAGCGCCGACACCCGCAGCGCGCCGGAGAGCGCGGCGAAGGGGGCCAGCGACTGCATGGCGTAGAAGGGGTTCGGCGCCGGCTCGAGCCGGAGGCCGGTGAGCCGGGAGAGCTCCCGCACCACCAGGCGCCGGTAGCGCGGATGGGCGTTCAGGCCGGTGCCGACCGCGGTGCCGCCGATCCCCAGCTCCGCCAGCTCCGGCAGGGCCCCGCGCAGGCGCGCCGCCGCCGCCGCGAGCGCCGCCGCCCAACCCGACGCCTCCTGCCCCAGCCGGATGGGCGTGGCGTCCATGAGGTGGGTGCGCCCCGACTTGACGATGCGGTCCCAGGCCCGCGCCTTGCCGGCGAAGGTGCGGGACAGGGCCGAGAGGGCATCCGCGGCCCTCGGGGCCAGCTCCAGCGCCGCCAGGCGCATGGCGGTGGGGACCACGTCGTTGGTGGACTGGGCCATGTTGACGTGGTCGTTGGGGTCCACCAGCGCCCGGTCGCCTCGCCGGCCGCCCAGGAGCTCGGCGGCGCGGTTGGCCAGCACCTCGTTCACGTTCATGTGGTGGGAGGTACCGGCACCGGCCTGGTAGACGTCCACCACGAAGTGCTCGCGCCAGCGCCCGGCCAGCACCTCGCCGGCGGCCCGCTCGATGGCACGGGCGGCGCGCCGCGGCAGCAGCCCGAGGCGGGCGTTCACCCGGGCCGCGGCGATCTTCACGCGGACGGTGGCGTCGACGAACGCCCGATGGGGCCCGAGCCCGGAGATGGGGAAGTTGCGGACCGCCCGCGCCGTCTGGGCGCCGTAGAGGGCGTCCGCGGGGACCTCCATGGTCCCCATGGTGTCTCGCTCGATGCGGGTGCGGGGCCTGCGGGTCCTGGCCATGGCTGCCTCCCGGCGCCGGAGGAGCATAGGCGGGACGCGCCCGGGCCGCGACACCCGGCGGGGCGCGGCTACTCCAGGTCTACCTCGCCGGCCTTGGCCCCGTCGTCCACCACGTAGTAGACGCGCACCTTCTCGCCGGGCTGGAGGCGGGCCAGGCCGCCGGCGGGCTTGCCGTCCTTCTCGAAGACCTGCAGATCGGGCCCGGCCTTGTAGGTCACCACCCCGGCGGGGGTGGTGACCCGCAGCAGGCCCCGCTGCACGTCGGCCGCCAGCACCGCGCCCATGTCGCACTTGGTCCGGTCGGTCACCACCAGCAGGCGCGGCGGTGGGAACGGCGGGGGAGCGGCCTCGGCGGCGAGGACGAGGGCGGCCAGCGCGGCGGCGACGGGGATCATGGCTCCTCCAGTGCGCCGAGTATCGCGCCAACCGCCCTTCCGGGGAAGCATCCGGCCGGACCGGCCCTCACGCCCCCCGCAGGCCGAGCCGGCCCGCCAGCCGCCGGAAGGCCATCTCGGTCTTGGCGTCCTCGATCTCGCCGGACTCGCAGGCGCGGATGGCGGCCTGGATCTCGCGCCAGCGCAGGAAGGCCCCCTGCTCCAGCGGCGACCCGTCGCCGTGCTCGGGGGCCTCGAAGTCGTCCGGGCCCTGCTTCTCCACCTCGGCGGCCAGCAGGTGGATCTTCTCCGAGGCGATGCCGGGGACCACGAAGAAGGGGCCGCCCAGCGGTTCGAATCGCGCCGGGTCGACGCGGAGGCCCGCCTCCTCCCGCACCTCGGCGGCGGCGCGGCGCTTCAGGGCCTCGAGCCCCCGTTCCCCCGGCTCGACCACCCCGGCCACCAGCTCCTCCAGCAGCAGGTACTCGGGCTCGGGGAGCGCCGGCGCCTGGCGGCGCCGGAAGTACGCTGCCGGCCGCAGGTTCCGCCGCGTCAGCACCTCCACCCCCCGCGGGGTCCGCGCCCACAGGCACACCGCCACCGCGTCCAGGCTGGGGCGGTCGATGACGTCGATGGGGTACCGGCGCGAGCG
>DASRTO010000397.1:0-1960 GCA_035655915.1 Anaeromyxobacteraceae bacterium | reverse complement strand
CGGGTGTCCGGGTCGGGCGCCTCGGCGCGGGGAGCCGCCGGGCGCGCGCCGCTGTCGAGCGAGATCGTGAAGCGGCGCGCCGGACGGTGCAGGAAGGCCACCTCGCCGGCCGGCGTGAGCTTCCAGGGGGCTGCCAGCGAGAGGAGGTCCGCCGCCACGCCGAAGCTCTCGTCCCGGTAGCGGCGGGCGTCGCGCCCGCGGTCGGTGGGGCGCTCGCGCCAGGCGCCGAAGGGGGCGTAGCGCCCGCGGGCGTAAGTCATCTTGTTGGCCCAGATGATCCGCTTCCCCGTCTCGGCGCCCTGCTCGCCGCCCGGGTCGAGGTCGCTCTGGACCTCGAACTCGCCGCTGGCGGCCTCCCGGACCCGGTGGCGCTCGACCAGGTGTACCCGCTTCCCGTCCCCGGCCCGCGAGACGCTCCAGCCGACGGTGGCCTCCCAGTCGAACGAGCCCAGCCGGGCGGCGGCCTCGTCGGCGTCCATGGCCAGCGAGCCTTGCGGACGCTGCCAGTCGAACGGGGCCGGGGCGGCGCGCTCCTCGCCCGTGGAGAACAGGCGGGCCTTGGCGGCCCGGTCCTCGGGGGAGGAGCAGGCGGCCAGGGCGGCCAGCGCCAGGGCCGGGGCGATGGAACGCATGGCGGACCCGACACTCTAGACCGCGGCGTCCGGGCTCGCCAGGGGCGCCCCCGCTACAACGCCAGGACCGCCAGCAGCGCCACCGCCGCCACCACCGCTCCCAGGGTGGCGAGGTACAGCACGCCGAGCAGGATGAACTTGACCGTGCCGCGGAGTCCCCGCTCGCCGTGCAGGCGGCGCACGGCCAGGAAGGTCCAGACCGCCGCCCCGAGCCCCCCGGCGCTCGTCGCCGCGGCCGAGCCCGAGACCGTCCCCGGGATCAGGGCCGCGAAGCCCAGGGCCTGGGCGTGCAGCGCGAAGACCAGGTGCTCGGCGAAGTAGCGCCGCCGCCACAGGATCCGGCAGTAGAGCGCCAGCAGCGGCACCAGCACGATGGCCACCCGAGGCGCGTTCTCGGCGAACGCCGCCGAGAAGCGGCGCTCCGACTCCTCCCGCGGAAGCGACCGGATCCGCTCCACCCGCTCGGCCAGCGCGGCGCCCATCGACCCGGCGCGGCGCAGCTCGGCGGCGCCCCGCCCGATCTCGGCTTCCTCCTCGGCCGTCGGCCGGGCCTCCGGGCTCCCCGCCAGCCGGGCCGATCGCAGCGGGGCCCCGGCCAGGAAGAAGAGGAAGCTCAGGAGCAGGTAGAGGCGCAGCGGCGAGGAGTAGCGCGCCCGCCGGCCCGCCCAGTACTCGGCGGTGAGGAACCCGGGGCGGAAGAGGAACGGCAGCCCCGTCCGCCCGATGCGGGAGTCGAGGGCGAAGGTCTCCTCCACCGCCTCGGCGGCGATGCGCCAGGCCGGCTGGCGCGCCGTCCAGCGGGTCGACTGCCCGCACTCCGGGCAGTAGCGGCCGGGCGCCTCGACGCCGCAGTTGGCGCAGGGCGCGGCCGCCGGGCCGGTCACGCCGCCGGCGCCTCTTCCCCGGCCGGCGCCGCCTCCGCGGGCGGCGGCGCCCCGGCGACCACCTCGGCGAAGGGCACCTTGCCGTCGGCCCAGAGGATGCGGTCGCAGCGGTGGAGCAGGGCCGGCAGCCCCTGGCGCGTCAGGGCCGACACCGCCACCCCGTCGCGCCGGTGGGCCAGCGCCTCGCCCTCGCCCGGCGGGAGGCGGTCGACCTTGTTGAGGACCAGGAGCCGCGGCCGCTCCGGGAGCCCGAGGTCCCCCAGGATCCGCTCCACCGCCTGCACCCGGTCGTCGAGGCGCGGGTCGGAGGCGTCGGCCACGTGCAGCAGCAGGTCGGCGTCGCCCAGCTCCTCCAGGGTGGCCCGGAAGGCGTTCACCAGGTCGGCGGGCAGGTCGCGGATGAAGCCCACCGTGTCGGTGACGATCACCTCCCGGTCGCGCGGG
>DASRTO010000396.1:0-1943 GCA_035655915.1 Anaeromyxobacteraceae bacterium | reverse complement strand
GTGTGGCTCGCCGCCGCTCGCCTCGCGGACGGCGGGAAGCAGGATCTTCTCCTCCAGCGCGATGTGCTTGAGGAGGCCGGCCCGGAAGGCCTCGAAGGTCTCCAGGTCGAAGGCCTCGGGGTCGGCCACCGAGCGCGACAGCAGGGCGTCGAGGCGCCGGTGGTCGGCGGCGAACCAGGCGGTGAGGGGACCGGGCATGGGGCTCACCGGGCCGAGGAGGCCGGCCGGAGGCGGGGCGCCGGGGCGCGCCCCGAGGGACGGCGCAGCAGGCGCTCCAGCGCCGCCCAGACGCGCTCCGGCAAGCCGGCGGGGGTGCGGGCGCCCGGCGGCGGGGCATGGGCCAGGGCCAGGATCGCGCCCAGCACCAGCACCGAGGCCTCCTCCGGCCCCAGGCCCGGGGCGAGCAGGCCCTGGCGGTGGGCCTCCGCCAGGCAGCCTCGCACGAAGGCGCGGGAGCGCTGGCGGAACTCCAGCACCCGGGCCACCCCCGCCGGCGGCGCCGCCTGGGCCAGCTGCTCCGAGCCCACCAGCAGCGCCACCCCGGGGTTCTTCCGGATCACCTCGATGCGCTGGCGGAAAAAGGTCCCCAGCCGGTCGATGGGGTCGGCTCCCGCCGGCGGGAAGCCCTGGAAGAGCACCTGCTCCACCCGGTCGATGGCGGCCAGCACCATGGCCTCCTTGGTGGGGAAGTGGCGGAAGAGGGCGGCGTCGGAGACGCCCACCTCCCGGGCGATGGCCAGCGAGGTGAAGCGGGCCAGCCCCTGCTCGGCGATGACCTTCAGGGCGGCGTCGGCGATCTCGCGCCGTCGCGAACCGGCGGGCTTGCGGGCGGTCATGGCGCCCCTTATAAGTGAGTGAGCACTAACTATCAAGCGGATCGGGCCCCCGGCCCGGCCGCTGCGGAGGCCGGAGCGACATGGCCAGCGAGAGCACCCTTCCCCCGGCGGAGGCGCAGGCCTTCGTCGACCTCATCGCCTACGCCCCCCAGGGCATCGCCAGCCGGGTGCTGGCCAAGACCGGGGGCGGCAACGCCACCCTCTTCGCCTTCGAGAAGGGGCAGGCGCTCACCGAGCACACCTCCCCCTTCGACGCCCTGGTGGTGGTGCTGGAGGGGGCCATGAGGCTCACCATCGGCGGGAAGCCGGTGCCGGCGCCGGGGGGGACCGTGACCCGCATGCCGGCCGGGATCCCCCACGCCCTCGACGCCGAGGAGCGCACCCGGATGCTCCTCGTCATGCTGCGCGAGCCCAGGGGCTAGGGCCATGTTCACCAACCTGGGGAAGCCCGCCGTGCCGGGCGACGCCGTCGACCTCCTCCTGGAGTGCCACCAGCGCATCCGCTCCTTCCTCGACCTGGCGAGCCGGCTGGGGCGGGCCGGCTCCGAGCCGGCGGAGGTGGTGGCCGACGCCGCCGGCCGCGTCCACCGCTACTTCACGCTGGCGCTGCCGCTCCACGCCCGCGACGAGGAGGAGTCGATCGCGCCGCGGCTGCTCGGGCGCGAGACGGCGGTGGACGCCGAGATCGCCACCATGATCGGGGAGCACCGGGATCACCAGGCCCCGCTCGGGGACCTGGTCGAGGCCTGCGCCCTGCTGGCCGGCGATCCGGGGCGCCACCCGGCGCTGGCCGGGGCGGTGGCCCGGGCCGCCGCCGAGCTCACCCGGCACTTCGGTCCCCACCTGGCCCGGGAGGAGGCGGTCATCTTCCCGGCGGTGCGGCGGCTCCTCGACGCCGGCGCCGACGCCGAGATGGTGAGGGAGATCCGGTCCCGGCGCGGCGGCCTGGCCGCCAAGGTCGCCCAGGCCGGCCTGGCCGGCCTGGAGGCGCCGGCCCACCCCGCCCGGTGACGACCCCGGGGCCGTCGCCGGCCCGGCTCCTCGCCGGGTGAAGGGTGCGCCTAGCCCCGGCCGGTGGTAGAGACGATGGTGGCGGCCGCCCATGGC
>DASRTO010000395.1:0-2134 GCA_035655915.1 Anaeromyxobacteraceae bacterium | reverse complement strand
TGCTGCTCGCCAACACCTACCACCTCTACCTGCGCCCCGGGCACGAGCGGGTGCGGCGGCTGGGCGGGCTGCACCGCTTCATGGGCTGGAAGGGGGCCCTGCTCACCGACTCGGGCGGCTTCCAGGTCTACAGCCTGGGGCAGGCCCGGCGCGAGCTGGAGGCCGAGGAGGGCGGCCCGGACCAGGCCGCCCCGCCGGCCGGCCGCGAGGCCCCGGGCCTGGTCTCGGTGTCCGACGACGGCGTGGTCTTCCGGAGCCACCTCGACGGCTCGCGGCACGCCTTCACGCCCGAGCGGGCGGTGGAGGTGCAGCAGACCCTGGGCGCGGACGTCATCATGGCCTTCGACGAGTGCCCCCCGTCCCTGGCCGACCGGCGCTACCACGAGGAGGCGCTCCTCCGCACCCAGCGCTGGCTCCTGCGCTGCCGCGCCGCCTGGCTGGAGACGGAGGCGCGCAAGGTCGAGGGGACCGCGGCCGGCGGACCGGCCACGCCGGCCTCGCTGTTCGGCATCGCCCAGGGCGGGCTGTTCGCCGACCTGCGCCGCCGCGCCGTGGAGGAGGCCGCCGCGCTGGACCTCCCCGGCTACGCGCTGGGCGGGTACGCGGTGGGGGAGGAGCCGGAGGCCATGTGGGAAGGGGTGGCCCGCGACGCGCCGCTCCTGCCGCGGGAGAAGCCACGCTACCTCATGGGGGTGGGCATGCCCGCGGACCTGCTGCAGGGGGTGGCCGCCGGGGTGGACCTCTTCGACTGCGTGCTCCCGACCCGCTGTGCCCGCAACGGCCTGCTCTTCACCGGCCGCGGGCGGCTGGCCATCCGCAACGCCCGCTGGGCCGACGACGAGCGTCCGGTGGACGCGGACTGCCCCTGCTACGGGTGCCGCACCTTCTCCCGCGCCTACCTGCGCCACCTCTTCAAGGCCGGCGAGATCCTGGGGCTTCGGCTCAACACCCTCCACAACCTGACCCACTACCTCTCGCTCATGGCCGGAGCCCGGGAGGCCATCGAGCAGGGGCGCTTCCAGGCCTTCCGGCGCGAGCGACTGGAGACCTGGCGGGCGGGGCCCGGGTAGCGGTCGACGGGCGGTCGTCCCGCCGGCTGGCTCCATCGAGGCGGGGGCGGACGGGGCCGGCGGCGTTTTGAGTTGCGGCCCCGCCGGAAATGCTGCTAGAACACGGCGCTTTTCCGCGACCGGCAGGAGACCCCATGCACTCGATCCTCGACGCCTTCTTCGCGCAGGCAGCCCCCAACGGCGGCGGGATGGGCGGCTTCACGTCGCTCATCCCCATCCTGCTGATGTTCGTGGTGTTCTACTTCCTGCTCATCCGTCCCCAGCAGCGGCAGGCCAAGAAGCACCAGGAGTTCCTGACCCAGCTGCAGCGGGGATCCGAGGTCTACACCCAGGGCGGGATCATCGGCCGCATCCACGAGGTGGGCGACAAGTTCGTGACCCTGGACGTCGGCGGCGGCGTGAAGATGCGCTTCGTGAAGGGACAGGTGGCCGGGGGCTGGTCCGAGCAGGGGCCCGTCAAGCCGGAGGCGAAGAAGTAGATGGACCGCTCCTGGTACTGGCGGCTGGCCGTCGTCATCGCCGTGGCCGTCCTCTCCGTCTACCAGCTCGTCCCGAGCTGGTTCTACTTCAAGCTGCCGCCCGACCAGCGCAACGGCCCGGCGTACGAGGAGTCGGTGCCGCGCTGGGCGCCCAACGCCCGCAAGCACCTCAACCTGGGCCTGGACCTGCAGGGCGGCATCCACCTGGCCATGGGCGTGGACGTGGACCGGGCCGTGAAGGCCAAGGTGGCCCGACGCGCCGACGAGATCGCCGACTTCCTGAAGCAGAAGGAGGTCCCCTTCACGCTGGCCGCTCCCACCGTGGACGGCACCCGCATCGAGATCCGCGCCCCCGACCCGCGCCGGGCCGAGGACGTGGTGATGGACTCCTACTCCGGCGAGATGTACTCGGTCGGCGGGGCCCCGGAGGGCGCGGTGTGGCTGGCCTTCAAGGGCAAGGTGATCCAGGACTTCCAGGCCAAGGCGGTGGAGCAGGCCGAGAAGACCATCCGCAACCGCGTCGACAAGTGGGGCGTCACCGAGCCGGACATCAAGCGCAAGGCCAACAACCAGATCCAGATCCAG
>DASRTO010000394.1:0-4339 GCA_035655915.1 Anaeromyxobacteraceae bacterium | reverse complement strand
GACGTCTTCCTGGCCCGCTCCACCGACGGCGGCCTGACCTGGCGGACCTACCCGGTCGACACCTCCGGCAACGACCAGTTCTACCCGTGGGTGTCCGTCGGCGCGGACGGGCGGGTGGACGTGGGCTACATGGACCGCTTCGGCACCGAGCAGGACCGCTGCCTCTACGGCTTCACGCTGACCCGGCTGGCCTTCGACGCCGCCGGCAACGCGGTGGCGCTGTCGCGGCAGCTGGTCTCCACCGCTCCCTCGGTCGCCGACCACTCGCGCTGGTTCGGCCTGAACACCCGCTTCATCGGCGACTACAACGGCGTGGCCATCGGGCCCGACGGCTCGACCTGGAGCCTCTGGACCGACATGCGGGCCGCCATCGCCGGCGACCCGGCCGGGCGCCACGGCCAGCACGCGGTGGGGGCGCGCACGCCGTAGCTGCCTCTCGCGATCAGCTTCCCTGCGCGGCGGCCGGTGCCGGCCCGGCCAGCGCCGGCGGCGCCGGCTCGAGCGGCATGGCGATCCACAGGGCCAGGTAGGCCAGGATCCCCCAGCCGCCGAGCAGCACCGAGAGCACGAACGCCAGCCGCAGCGCCGCCACCGGGATGCCGAAGCGGGTGGCCAGGCCCCGGCACACGCCGGCCACCATGCGGTTGCCGCGCGCCCGGGTCCACTCCCGGACGGGAGGCGGGTCCACCATCCAGCTGGTGCAGGCGGCGCAGCGGGTCGAGCCCGGCTGGTTCTCGGTGCGGCAGTAGGGACAGGTCACGGTCGTTCCTCCTGCCGTTCCTTACGCCGCGCGCCGCCGGCTATTTCATATCCCGGCCGCCTGGTCGCCTCCGAGTCCGGGGCGCGGGTATGATGACGAAGCAGTGGAGAACCCCACCCAAATCCCGGAGCCGGAGCCGCAGGCGCCCGAGGAGCGCGCCGCCGGTCCGGTCTCGGTGCAGCTGCGCGAGCTGCTCAACGAGCTGGCCGGGGCGCCCGCGCGGGACCTGCGCGAGGCCTGGCTCAAGGGGCTGCGCGAGGGGGCCCTGGTGGGTCGCTTCGAGCTCCTGCGCGAGCTGGGGCGGGGCGGCTTCGGGGTGGTCTACGAGGCGCGCGACCGCGAGCTGGGGCGGCTGGTGGCCTTCAAGGCGGTGCGCCCCGGCAACCGCTCGGTCTCGGAGATGCGGGAGCAGTGGCTGCAGCGCGAGGCCGAGGCGGCGGCGCAGCTCAACCACCCCAACATCGTCACCCTCCACGACGCCGGCAAGAGCGAGCACGGCCCGTACCTCATCTTCGAGCTCCTGCAGGGCGAGACCCTGGCGCAGCGGCTGGGGCGCGGCCCGCTGCCGGTGCGCCAGGCGCTGGCGGTCGCCATCGAGGTCGCCCGCGGCCTGGCCCACGCCCACGCCTCGGGAGTGGTCCACCGCGACCTCAAGCCCTCCAACGTCTTCCTCACCGGGGACGGCGGGGTCAAGGTCCTCGACTTCGGCCTGGCCCACGTCTTCGGGGCCGCCGGCCTCCGGGGAGGCGGCACGCCCGAGTACATGGCCCCGGAGCAGTGGCGCCAGGAGCCCGACGACGCGCGGGTGGACGTCTTCGCCCTGGGGACCATCCTCTTCGAGTCCATCGCCGGCGAGCCCCCGTTCCGGCTGGTGAACGACCGCAGCACCTGCCTCGAGCCCGGCCCGGCACCGCGCCTCGATCGGCCCGGCGTCCCGCAGGCCCTCGCCGACCTGGTGGCGGCCATGCTGTCGAAGGACCCGGCCGGCCGGCCCCGCGCCGGCCAGGCGGTGCTGGCGAGGCTGGTCGAGGTGGAGGCGTCGCTGGCCGCCGAGTCGCGCCCGGCCTCCCCCGGCCCGGCGCCGGCGCGGCGCCCTGGCCGCCGGTTCGTCCTCGGAGCCGCGGTCGTCGCGGCGGCGATCGTCGCCGGCGTGGCGGCGTGGAAGCTCTTCCCCGGGGAGCCGGCCACCCGGCCGGTGGTGGTGGTGACCGACTTCGTCAACGAGACCGACGAGCCGGAGCTGGAGGGGCTGTCGCGGATGCTCATCACCTCCCTGGAGCAATCGAGGCGGCTGGTGGTGCTCACTCGTCCGCGGATGATGGACCTGGCCCGCCAGATCTCCGGCGAGGCGCCGGCGCGCATCGACGAGCCGCTGGGCCGGGAGGTGGCCAGGCGCGCCGGCGCCGCCGCGGTGGTCATGGGGCTGGTGCGGCGCTTCGGCAGCCTCTACGTGGTCGACCTCCAGGTGATGCAGCCCTCCGCCAACGAGTTCTTGCTGGCGGCCCGGGAGCAGGGCTCCCGCAAGGAGGAGGTCCCAGCCATGCTGGACCGACTCTCCGACCGGATGCGCTCCGGGCTGCGTGAGCGGGCCTCCGAGATCCGGGCCTCGCGCCTCCCGGTCGCCAGCGCGCTGACCGGCAACCTCGAGGCCTGGCGCCACTTCCTCCGGGGCGAGGAGCTCTTCGAGCTGCAGCAGGCCACGGAGGCGCCCGCCTACGCGGCGGCACGGGTGGAGTACCGCCGGGCGATCGCATTGGCCCCCGACTTCTTCATGGCCCACTACCGCATCGCCTGGACTCTGGCGTACGAGCAGCTCGACGCGCGCGAGGCGCTCTCCGGCGCGCTGGCGCACTCGGACCGCGCAACGCCCAAGGAACGCCTCTATCTCGAGGCGCTCAAGGCCCAGGTGGAGAGCCGGACCAGGGACGCGGTGCGCCTGAATCTGAAGATCCTGGAGCGGTACCCGAGCGAGAAGGAGGCCTGGTTCGCGCTGGCCCGCCTCTCCCAGTCGCGCGAGATGGGCTACGACCACGCCCGCGCCATCGAGTACGCGCGCAAGGTGCTCGAGCTGGCGCCCGACTACGCCCCGGCGTGGGAGCAGATCCTCCGATCGTTCTTCGCGCTGGGCCAGGACGCGAAGCTCCTGGAGAACGCCCAGGAGTACGCGGCCAAGGTGACCAGCGTGAGCGCCTGGGAGCACCTGGGCCACGCCCAGCTGGTCGCCGGCCGCCCGGCAGAGGCCGAGAAGACGTTCCGCCAGATGGCCGAGACGATGACCGGGTCGAGCGCAGGGCCGCTCGGCCTGGGGCTGGTCCGGCTCCAGGAGCTCGACCTGCCCGGCGCCGAGCGCGAATACCGCCGCCTGGCCAGCGCCGCCGACCCGCGCCTCGCCAGGGAGGGGCATTACGGCCTCTCCTGGGTGAGCGCCTTTCGCGGGCGCTACCGCGAGGCGGGTTTCCGCCTGGACGAGGTGCTACGCCTGGACGCGCGCCTCCGCGACGCTTCGGACCTGACGCGCGCTTGGGGGCAGAAGATCCTGTGGCAGACGTTGGGGAGCGGCCGCCTGGCCGAGGACCTCGTACAGCGCGGTCTCCGGGCCATCGATCCGCGCGTCGAACCTTATCTCCTGTACCGGCACTTCTACTGGTTCGCCATCTACGCCGCGCTGCTCTCGAACCGGCTGGACCGCGCCCTAGAACTGGAGACGCATGGGAAAGCGCTCGGGGCCAATCACCCCACCAGGTTGCTGGGCGTCGCACAGGCGCGGGCAAAAGGTAGGCGCGACGAGGCGCTGGCGCTGGCGAACCGGCGCCACTCACCCCGTGACCTGACGCTTGGGCTTCCGCTGTACCTGGGGGAGTGGGCCCTGGCCGAGGGGCGTCCGCAGGACGCCATTCAGCTGGCAACTGAGTCGCTCGAGCTCCCGGTGTTCCCGCCCCATCCCGACGTGGCTGGCTTCCGCACCGTCGTCTGGCCCCGGTCGTTGCTGCTGCGGGCGCGGGCCGAGGCCGCCGCCGGGAACGCCCAGCAGGCCCAGGCCGACCTGGCGCGCCTGCTCGATCTGTGGCGGGACGCCGACCCGGCAGCTCCGGACGTGGCTCAGGCCCGGGCGCTCCGGGCCCGGCTCGCCACCTCCCGCTAGCCCCCTCTATTGCGGCACGACCGACAGGTCGTCCGGAGGCTTGTCGGTGGGGTAGCGCGCCCGGAGCCTCACTAGGTGCCAGCTCTCGGCCGGGCCGGCCCCGAGCGCGTAGCTGAGCTGCCCCAGGTACTCGTTGGTGAAGCCTGGCACGAACGCCAGCCTGGCCCTGGTAAGGACGTCGAGCACCAGGAAGGCGGGCGACTCGGGAAGGACGCGGTTGTACGCCAGCGGGAACCAGATGGTGGCCGACGGGAAGACCACCTTGACGGGCGCGGCCGGCTCGAAGTTGGCCCAGTTCCTCTTGTCCTTCTTGGCGCTGCGGAACCGGGAGCGCAGCCAGAGGTGCTCGGTCCGGGCCTTGTCGTCCCACAGCAGGACCGCGCGCTGCAGGACGCAGGTGCAGAGCTCGTAGCCGACCGGACTCGGGATCGGGGGAT
>DASRTO010000393.1:0-9034 GCA_035655915.1 Anaeromyxobacteraceae bacterium | reverse complement strand
CATCGCTGAGGACGTCAACGCCCCGCGACACACCCCCGGCCACAATCCCAGGCGATTGCTGGGGAAGAGTCTTGTGACGAGGACCTGTAGGATTCCTCGACGACCGTGGATCTTGCCAACACCCCTCGGGGTTCTCCCTCGCGGGCGGACCGCGGGCAGCGCGACTTGCCCGCTCGCTGCGGCCAGGAAGGGAGTCGCAAGGGCGCCGCGGCCCGTGGCGAGAAGGCGCTCGCCGGGAGGCCCATCCGGGCCTCCCGGCGGTTCCCCCCCTCGATGGCCCCCTAGGAGGCCCTGGCCTTCCACTGCACCACGTCCGACTCGGCGGCGGCCACGGCCTCATGCGAGTCGAGCACCGGCATGCGGTTCACGACCCACCGGAACACCCACAGCTCCATGGAGATGATGGCCAGGGTGACCACCACCTCCGCCCAGGAGGGAACGTAGCGCACCTTCTCGTACCACTTGAAGGCGATCACCGAGACGTTGAGGCGGTTCAGGATGACGCCCACCGCGGTGAAGAAGGCGGTGAACTGGACCAGCTTCACGCTGCGCCTGTGGATGCCGGCCACGAAGAGCGCGGTGGGGACGACGACGAAGCCGACCATCTCCAGGAGGTACCAGGCCCCGTAGAAGCCGGCCAGCTGCTCCCACAGCTTGTAGTGCACGAAGTCGATCACCTTGATGAAGAAGTAGGCGAAGAGGGCTCCCACCGCCCCCTTGGCCAGCCCGAGGACGATGGCGTCGCTGGAGGAATGCAGCTCGTGCCCGATGCGGTGCTGGAAGGCCTTGTGGGTGAAGAAGCCCTCGATGATCACCATGGAGATCCCGGCGAAGACGCTCGACACGAAGAACATCACCGGGATGTTGTGGGAGTACCACAGCGGGTGGATCTTGGACGGGGCCAGGAGGAAGAGCGACCCCAGTCCGGCCTGATGCAGGGTCGAGAGCGTGATCCCGAAGATGACGGCGCCGGTGGTGAGGCCCATGAGGACCTTGCGCACCTTCTTCCAGCCCAGCCACTCCGCTACCGCCGGGGAGAACTCCAGGAACTCGCAGATCATGTAGAGCAGGAAGTGCCAGGCCACCAGGAACAGCACCGAGGAGAGCCCGAAGGCGTTCCCGATGATGGGATTGACGACGTTCCAGGGGCGGCCCAGGTCGAGCAGCAGCGCGCCGGCGTAGAACACGTAGGCCAGGAACCCGTTCAGGACCGTGACCCGCACGATGGGCTCGAACTTCTTGAGCTTCAGGATGTGGACCGCGAAGGTGAGGACGTAGGCGCCGCCCGCGAAGGCCACCCCCGTCACCACGTCGAAGCCGATCCAGATGCCCCAGGGGTAGGCCTGGGAGAGGTTGGTCACCGAGGCCAGGCCGAAGGCGAAGCGGATCGCGATGAGCGCGAGCCCGGTCAGGATGATGGGGACGGTGACCACGTTGAAGGGCGTGAGCAGCTTGCCCTTGGGCCTGAGCTCGGACAGGACGAAGCGGAACGCCCGCCGCGCCTCCTGCCGCCAGCCGGCGGAGCCCTGGGCGCTTCCGGCGACGATCGCGTCATTCATGGGAAGCTCCTCCCTTCGCCTCCTCGTCCTCCCCCTTCACCATGGAGTTGAGCCCGAAGAGGATGGATGGCCACAGCACGAACACCAGGGGCACCCCGTACAGGAATCCCGCCGTGAGCTCCGGGTAGGGCGTGGTCCCCAGGTTCTCCGGCAGCCCCAGCTTCTGCGGCGCGACGCCGGCGAGGAACAGCCAGCCGGTCCCCCCGACCTCGTGCTCGCCGTAGATGTGCGGGTGGTACTTGTCCGGCTCCTTGGCCACCCGGCTGCGGGCCATCTCCAGGAGCTCCCGCTTCCTGCCGAAGAGGGTCGCTCCGGTGGGGCAGGCCTCGGCGCAGGCCGGCTGCTTCCCCTGCTTCTGCCTCTCGTAGCAGAAGGTGCACTTGCGCACGTACGGCATGGGGCTGTCGTACTGGTACTTGGGCATGTCGAAGGGGCAGGCGATCATGCAGTAGCGGCACCCCATGCAGCGGTCCTTGTTGTAGATGACCGCGCCCTCCTTGGTCTTCTCGAGCGCCTTCACCAGGCAGGCCGAGGCGCAGCCCGGCTGGTTGCAGTGCATGCACTGCCGGCGCACGAAGGTCGACTCCTCGGGGTTGCGGGCCGGGAACCGGTTCAGGACCGTGAAGGCGTCCGGGGTGGTGTCGCGCCTCTCGGCGAAGACGGCGTCGCTGTACAGGTCCACCTTCGGCTTGGGCAGGTGGTTCACCTCGTTACAGGCCGCCTCGCAGGCTCGGCAGCCGATGCACATGGTGGTGTCGATGAGCATCCCGTTGAACTCGACGTCGCCCGCCGCGCCGGCCGAGGTGGCGGCCCGGGCCCTGGCGCCGCCGAGCAGGGCCCCGCCGGCCGCCCCGGCCCCCTTCAGGAAGCCACGTCTACTGATGGTCATGTCCCTCTCCCCTCCGTTCGGCGCCGATCCCCGTCGACGAGGCTCGGCGCCGGTTCGATGCCACCTCCAGCAATGCTGCGTCCCTTCGCGGATTCCCACCTTGACCCGCCTCATGCCCTGACGGGGCGTGGACCCGGACCCTCTCCCGCCCTGACGGGGCATGGGTAACCCCGCGCGCTACGAGGCCTCCGCAGTCAGCAGGTGGCTCCTGGCCAGGTCCTGCCAGCGCTCCCCTCCCAGGACGCGGGCCAGGCCCTCGACCGGGAGACCGCCGTCGGCCAGGGCCATGCCCGGGCTCTCGGGCGAGGTCGGTTGCAGCTTGTCGAGTGCGTTCTCCATCCAGGCCCTGGCGACCTTGCCAGCGAGCAGGTTATGGGTGTCGGCCACCATCCGAGGGGACCTGACCTTGAGCAGCCACCCCTTCCCGTACGGATCCCGGAGCAGCTCCGGCGAGCGCTCGACCGCCCGGTTCACCTCGACCACCTCGCCGTCGACGGGAGAGAGCATGGAGATGGGGACGGAGTCGACGACCAGGCTCCAGCCGGCGCTCCCTTGCGCCAGGTTGGTGCCCACGGCGGGAAGCCTCACGGCGTCGACCTTGCCCACCAGTTTCTGGGCGAAGTCGTCGAGCCCCACCACGCCGAGGGAGCCCGGCTCGGGGCGGAGCCAGCCGTGGCCCTGGTGGAAGAAGAGGCCCTCCGGTACCCGGAACCGGGTCACGTCGCTGCCCGGCGGGGCCCCGGCGGCCGCCTGCCGGGGCCGGGACATGGTGCGGCAGAACAGCACGAACGCCGCGAGGAACGCGATGACGATGAGGTACTCGATTCCCTTCGTGGCGTAGATGTCGACGAAACGGATGCCTTCCATGGGGATCTCCTCCGGGGCAGTCTGGGCGGCTGCCACCGTTCTGGCTCTGCTCAGGCGGCGACGCGGTCCAGGATGGCGACGGCGGCCAGGGCGACGACGGCGAGTGCGGCGGCGGCGATCATGACGTCACTCCTTTCTCCACTTCGAGCCTCTCCTCCTCTTCGTGCTCCTCGATGACGTGGAGGGTGCGGCCCATGGCGGCGCGGTACAGCGGGCAGTCGTGGTAGCTCTCCCCCTCGCAGGCCGAAGCCGTGCTGATCCGGTCGCTGGGGATGAGCTTCTTCTGAGGCGACGCCTGGCAGAAGACCATGGTGACTTCGGTCAGGTAGGGGCAGTTCATGGCGACTCGGCCTCCGGTGACTGCTTTCGCAACAGGCGCGCCAGGCGCGCTGCGCGGACCGCCGCCGGGGAACGCCTCCAGGTGACGGCCGGTTGGGCCGAGTGAAGGAGCGGCGTCCGCCGCCGCTCAGGAACGCATCGCTGAGAAGGTCAACGGCCCGCGCCGCCGAGCTCTCGGGCAAGCCCGCGCGATCCGGGCGCTATGCGCCCGGGCCGACGGCCTGTCGAGTTCCTCGACGATCGTCGATCTTCTCGACACCCCGCCGGGGAGCCGGCCCCGCCGCCGGCCCGTCGGGGCCGGCCTTCTCCTCACGAGGCGTCCTCGCCATCGCGCTTGAGCTGGTACTTCCGCATCTTGTTGTAGAGGGTGACGCGGTCGATGCCCAGGATGCGAGCGGCCTGGCTGATGTTGCCGGAGGCGTACGCCAGGACCTGGGCGATGTGGCGCCGCTCCATGTCCTCGAGCGTGGACGGCCCGGCGGAGGACCCAGACGGCTCCCCGCCGGAAGCCGGCTCGAGCCCCAGATCGGCGGGCTTCACCAGCTCGCCTTGCGCCACCACGGCGCCGCGCTCCAGCACGTTGCGGAGCTCCCGGACGTTCCCCGGCCAGGCGTGGCCGAGCAGGGCCGCCATGGTCTCCGGCGAGACCCTGACGCGCCGCTTCAGCTCCACCCCCAGCCGCTCCAGGAAGTGCTCCACCAGGAGCGGGATGTCCTCCTTGCGCTCGCGCAGCGGGGGCAGGGTGACCCGGATGACGTTGAGGCGGTAGTAGAGGTCCTCGCGGAACGACCCCTCGGCCACCGCCTTCTCCAGATCCCGGTTGGTGGCGGCGACGACCCGGACGTCCACCTCGATGAGCTCGTTGCCGCCCACGCGGTGGAAGTGCCGCTCCTCCAGGACCCGCAGCAGGTCGAGCTGCAGCTTGGGGGAGATGTCCCCCACCTCGTCGAGGAACAGCGTTCCGCCGTGGGCCGCCTCGATCTTTCCCTTGCGGCGGGCCACCGCCCCGGTGAAGGCCCCCTTCTCGTGGCCGAACAGCTCGGACTCGAGCAGGGTTTCGGTGAGGGCGGCGCAGGAGACCGCCACGAAGGGGCCCTCGGCGCGGGGGCTCTCGGCGTGGATGGTCCGGGCCAGGACCTCCTTGCCAGTGCCGCTCTCGCCCAGGACGAGGATGGTGGAGTTGGAGCGCGCCGCCACCTGGGCCAGCTCGAACACCCGCTGCATGGAGGGGCTCTTGGAGACGAGGTCGCGGAAGCGGTTCTCCTTGCGCAGCGCCTGGCGCAGGACCAGGTTCTCGTGGAGCAGGGTCTGCTGCGCCACCACCTTCTTCATGATGAGGGTGAGCTCCTCGGGGTCGAAGGGCTTGATGAGGTAGTCGAAGGCCCCGAGCTTCATGGCGGTGACCGCCGTATCGACGGTGGCATAGGCGGTCATGATGATCACCGCCGCGTCCGGCTGGAGCCGGCGGGCCTCCTCCAAGACTTGAAGTCCGTCCATGCCGGGCATCTTGAGGTCCACCAGGACGACGTTCCAGCTCTCCCCCTTCATGCGCTCGACCGCCGAGCGGCCGTCGGGCGCGGCCGCCACGTCGTAGCCGTCCTTCTGCAGCCAGCCCCCGAGCGACTCGCGCACGATCTCCTCGTCGTCCACCACCAGGACTCGCGTATCGGCGCCGCTCATGTCGCCTCCCTCCTCCCGCGGACCAGGCTCTCGCGGCATTCCGCGCACGGCTCTCCCCGCTTGCCGTCCACGTCGCGGACGCTGGCCGAGCGTCCCATGACGCAGCCTGGGGTGCCGCAGTGCAGGAGCCCCAGGACGTGCCCCATCTCGTGCACGCTCTCCTTGGAGAGCCGCTCCAGCACGACGCGGTCGTCGCGCAGCCCGGGCTCGCCGAGCCGCGCCGTGGAGACCACCGCCGCCCGCCCTCCGACCTGGGCCTCGCCGAAGACGAAGGTCAGGATGGGGATGAAGAGGTCCACGTCGGTCACCCCCAGCACCCGTCCCGGCGGTCCGCTCCGCGCCAGCCAGGCGAGGATCCGGGTGGAGGACCACTGCTTGCGCCCGGGGTCGTAGGCCTCCGACGGCCGCTCCGGGCCCTCCCACAGTGCCGCGGGGGCGCCGAAGGCCCGCTGCAGGTGCATCCGCACGTGTTCCAGGGCCCGCGTCCCCGGATGCCGCTCGCCGATCCACCACACCAGGATCCTCTCCACGGTGCGCCCCGCACCCCCCTACCCCCGGGCCGCCGGGAGCCGGATGGTGAAGCGGGCTCCCTGTCCCTGTTCGCTCTCCACCGAGAGGTGCCCGCGGTGGCGCTCGATGATGCCGTAGACCACCGAGAGGCCGAGACCGGTGCCCTTCTCCTTGGTGGTGAAGAAGGGGTCGAAGATGCGCTTCGCGACCTCCGGCGGGATGCCCCGGCCCGTGTCCTCGAAGGCCACCTCCACCGACTCCTGCTCCGGCAGCGGCCGGGTGCTCACCGTGAGGCGTCCGCCCTTCTGCATGGCCTCGACCGCGTTGATGGCGATGTTGACGAAGGACTGGCGCATCTGGCCGAAGTCGGCGGCCACCGGAGGCAGCGGGGCCAGGTCCTTCACCAGCTCCACGCCCTGGATGGCCGCCTGGTTGGCGATGAGCATGAGCGCCTCGTCCACCGCCGCGTTGAGGCTCACCTCCCGCAGCGCCAGCGGGCGCTCGCGCGCGAAGTCCAGCAGGTTGCGGACGATGGCCGAGCACCGCTCGGTCTCCCGCTGCACCAGCTCGAGCTGCCTCACCAGCGTCTTGCGCTCCGGGTCCAGCACCGGTCCGTGCTCGAGGGTCCGGATCATCAGCTTGGCGAAGGTGAGGATGCCCGCCAGCGGGTTGTTGATCTCGTGCGCGATGGAGGCGGAGAGCTTCCCCAGCGAGGAGAGCTTCTCGGAGCGGACCAGGGAGTCCTGCGCCGCCTCGAGCGCCGCGGTCCGCTCCGCCACCTTGGCTTCCAGGCCACTGGTGAACTGGCGGAGCTCGTCCTCGGCACGGCGCAGCGAGCGGGTCATGTCGTTGAAGGAGGCCGCCAGGAGGCCCAGCTCGCCGCGGGCCTCGACGTGGATCTCGGTGTCGAGCTGGTCCCGGGCGACGCGCCGGGTGCCGCGCAGCAGGGCCTCGACCGGGCGCAGCACGCGGTTCTGCGCGAAGACCCAGAAGAAGCCGACCAGCAGCAGGGCCGCCGCGCCGGTCACGAGCAGGTTGGCCCGGCGGAAGTTGGCGAGGTCGCGGTCCACCGTGGCGAGCGAGGCGCCGACGTCGAGCACGCCCAGGACCTGCTTCTCGGGAGGGTGCGCGTGACAGGCCGCGGAGGCGCAGCTCGGCTCGTTGCGGAAGGGCGTCACCATCGCCAGCACCCGCTGCCCGTTGTGCCTGAAGACGCGCCAGCGGCCGGACTCGTGCGGGACGGACAGCGTCTCGTCCGCTCGGTGGCAGGCGCTGCACCCCTCGGCTCGCTTGTCGATCATCGACCCGGTCTCGCCGGCGATGGTGGAGAAGGTGATGCGCCCCTCCTTGTTGACGAGGCGGACGTGGACCAGCGCCGGCATCTGGGCGATGTCGCGCACGATCCCGTAGGCCTCCTCGCGCTGGTCCTGCACCATGGCGTTCCGGACGGCCCCCTTGATGCCCTCGCTCAGGACCTCGGTGGAGCGGGCCACGCCCTCGAGCCGCTGCCGCCCCAGGAACACCTCCATGAGCGTGAAGGCGACCACCGCCGCCAGCACCAGGCCGGCCACCACCAGCAGGAGCTGGCTGGCGAGCCGGTGCCGCCAGGGGATGGAGGCGAGCGGACCGGGCTCGGCCGGGGCGCGACCCGGCTCGACGCGTCCTGGCGCGGCGGGAACCTCCGAGGAGCTTTCCGGGCCCGCGTCGCCGGCGTTGGCCGCCGCCTCCTGCACGCTCGCCCCCTCTTCTCCCATCGAGTGTGCTCCCGCCTGGACGGTACTCCCCAGGTCCCGGGCCGTCCACTCTCCTGGGAGGGCCGGCGGGCTCGGCGATTGATCTCCGTCCGGTCCCGTCCGCGCCGGAGCGAGCCCGGGCCCGCAGGGCGCCCGTCCCGTCCCCGCCGGCTCTGGACCTGGATCAATTTCCACCAGGGATTTCCACCGCTTATTGCGCGATTGTCGTTGGCAAGGTGGATGCCTTCTGCTAAATCGCTGCGCCGGGGGACGTCGAGACGCGGCCGGCTGCAGATGCCCGGTCGAGGAGGCGAGGCGGAATGAGAAGAGCCCTGCTGGCGCTGGTGCTGGCGCTCGCCGCGCCCGCGGCCCGCGGCGCGGAGAAGGCCGGGGGCGAGGCGGCGGCGAGGCCGGGCGCGGCGGAGACGGCGCCCGAGAAGCCGGCCGCCGCCGGGCCAGCCCACGCCAAGGCGCCGGAGAACATCCCCGCCGACGAGGAGAGTTGCGTCTCCTGCCACTCTACCGACGAGGGCATGACCATGGACCTCGCCGGGGGCGAGAAGCTCTCCCTGTACGTCGGCCGCGACGCCTACGCCCGCTCGGTGCACGGCGACATGCTGCGCTGCACCGACTGCCACGCCGACGTCACCGACTACCCGCACGAGGAGAAGCCCTTCAAGACCAGGCGGGAGGTGACGGTCGCTTTCTACGAGCAGTGCAAGAAGTGCCACTTCGCCAACTACACCAAGACCCTCGACGGCGTGCACTACGCCCTCATGGCCAAGGGCAACAAGCAGGCGGCCCTGTGCGTGGACTGCCACGGCGCCCACGCCATCGGCCGGCCCACCGAGCCGCGCACCAAGATCTCGGAGACCTGCGCCCACTGCCACCAGGGCGTCTACCAGACCTACGCGAAGAGCGTGCACGGCGAGGCGCTGGTGGCCGGCAACCCCGACGTGCCGGTCTGCACCGACTGCCACCGCGCCCACGACATCGCCGACCCGCGCGGCGGGGCGCTCTCGCTGCGCACCGCCGACATCTGCGGCCGCTGCCACACCAACCAGAAGCTGATGGCCCGCTACGGGCTGTCGACCAACGTGGTGCAGACCTACCTGGCCGACTTCCACGGCATGGCGGCCACCCTGGAGAAGGGGAAGCGGGAGAAGGGGCAGGGCCTGCTGGCCCCCGGCTGCACCGACTGCCACGGGGTGCACGACATCCAGAAGGTCGACGACCCCACCTCGCGGGTGGTGCAGGCCAACCTGGTCCAGACCTGCCGCAAGTGCCACCCCGACGCCAACCAGAACTTCCCCAACGCCTGGCTCAGCCACTACGAGCCGTCGTGGGAGAAGGCCCCGGTGGTCTACGCGGTGCAGCTCTTCTACAAGTTCATGATCCCGTTCATGCTGGCGGCGGTGGTCCTGCAGATCGCGCTGCACCTGTGGCGCGTGGTGGTG
>DASRTO010000392.1:0-6715 GCA_035655915.1 Anaeromyxobacteraceae bacterium | reverse complement strand
CAGGCGGAACAGGCCGCCCTCCACCACCATGGCCCGGGCGTACATGTCGAAGAGGGCGCTCGAGTTGCGGCCCCAGCCCGGCGCGTCCTCGTGCAGCACCGCCATGCCCTCGATGAGCCAGGGCGGCACCAGCGCGTTCGGGACCCACAGCTTGCCGAGGACGGCGTTCACCGCCGCCGGCACGCCCGCCACCGTGTCGAGGTGCAGGATGTGGGTGTACTCGTGGGCCGTGAGCTGCCACACCCAGTCCGAGGAGTCGTTCAGCTCGGAGAGCGAGTCGGGGGGTACCGCGTAGAGGCGCACCGTGTTGTAGGGCACCGGCGTGGCCGACCCGTTGGCGTCGTCCGTGTCGTCGGAGAGGACGACGTGGGTGAGGCCGGGCTCGTGCCGGAGCAGGGGGGCCAGCAGCTCATGGGCCCTCTCGGCGGCGCCGGCTACGCGCCGGGCAAGGGCCTCCTCGCCCTGGTGGAAATGGATCCGGAATCGCGGCGTCGAAAGCGTGCGCCAGCGGAAGCGGGGGTCGTAGCCCTGGGCGGCAGCCGAGCCGGCGAGCAGGAGCGCCAGCAGGGCCAGGGCCGGCGCGGCGCGCCACCCGGAGCCCGCGCCGCTCGCCCACGCCTGCCCTTGACCGGCCATGGCCCGCCCGATCCTAGACGAGGGCCGGCGGTTTTCGGAAACCGGCGCGCCGCCGGCCGGAGGCTCGCCAGCGGGGGCCGCCGCCGCGGCGCGGCGATCTGGCGTAGACTGCGGGCCGCGAGGAGGCTGGGCCGGGATGTCCTGGGCCGAGGGCGAACACCAGCGCGGCGAGGGAGGCGACCACGCCGCCGAGCACGCCGCGCGCGCCCACGGCGCCGACGGGGCGCGGGCGCGCCGCATGGCCCTCTCGCTGGGCGTCACCGCGGCCATCATGGTGGCCGAGGCGGTGGGCGGCTGGCTGGCCGGGTCCCTGGCCCTCATCTCCGACGCCGGCCACATGCTCACCGACGTGGCGGCGCTGGCCCTGGCGCTGGTGGCCATCCACCTCGGGGCCCGGCCCGCCGACGAGAAGCGGACCTACGGCTTCCGGCGGGTCGAGGTGCTGGCGGCCCAGATCAACGTGGCGGCCCTGTTCGGCCTGGTGGGCTGGATCGGCTGGGAGGCGCTGGAGCGGCTGCGCGCCCCCCACGCCCGCATCGGCATCGGCGTCATGGCCGGGGTGGCGGCGCTGGGCCTCTTCGGCAACCTGCTGGTGCTGGCCTGGCTCCGCCACGACCGGAGCCTCAACGTCCGCTCGGCCTTCCTGCACGTGCTGGGCGACGCCATCTCCTCGGTGGCGGTGCTGGGGGCGGCCCTGGCGATCTGGCTGAACCCGTCGCTGCAATGGCTCGACCCGGCGCTCTCGCTGCTCATCGCCCTGCTCATCCTCTGGGGCGCCCTGCGGCTGGTGCTGGAGATCACCGACATCCTCATGGAGGCGGTGCCGCGCCACCTGGAGGCGGCGGCGGTGTGCCGGCTCATGGAGGAGGCCACCGGGGTGCTGGCGGTCCACGACCTCCACATCTGGACCATCTCCAGCGGCAGCTACGCCCTCTCGGCGCACCTGGTGGTGGAGGCCGGGGCCATGGGGGAGAACGACCGCATCCTCGACGAGGTGAAGTCGCGGCTGCGCCGGACCTGCGGCATCGACCACACCACGCTGCAGATCGAGTCGGCCCAGTACGCCCACCTCTACGACGTCCAGTCCCATTGAGCCCGCTCCGCGCCGACGCCCTGCTCGCCTTCCGGCCGCCCACGGTGGTGGCGAAGCTCTTGCCCCGCAGCGCCGCCTGCCCGCTGTCGCTGCGCGACCTCTTGGCGGCCCGCGCCGGCGGCGCCCCCTTCCCGCTGGTGCGGGCCTCCACCCCGGAGGTGGCCCGGGCGGCGCTGGTGGCCGCCGCGGAGCTCGACAGCCCCATCGGCCTGGAGCTGGCGCCGGGGGACCGCCCCGAGCCCTGGTTCGCGGCGGTGGTTCGCGCCGCCGACGATTTCGCCCCGCGGCTGCCGCTGGTGCTGGCAGGGTCGGTGGCGCTCGGGGCCGGCTCTGACGAGGAGGTGGAGCGGGCCCGGCGCGAGGTCTTCCGGCTGGTGGAGGCCGGGATCACCCACCTGGTGCTGGACCTGGCCGCCGTCACCGAGGGGGGGCGCGCCGCCGCCCTGGCCCGGGCCGGCCAGGCGGCGCGGGAGCGGGAGATCGGGGTGGAGGGGCTGCTGCCGCTGGAGGCGGGGCGCGCCACCGCGGGGACGGCGGCGGCGCTGGTGGAGGAGCTGGCCGAGTCGGGGCTGGCCCTGGACGCGGCCGGCGCCCGCTTCCCGCTCCCGCGCAGCCCCGTGGAGGAGCGCGCCCAGGCGCGCCACCTCGTCGACCTGTGCGGCTGGATCGAGGGCACCCCGGTGATCCGGCGCGGGCCGGTGACGCCCGGGCTCCTGGACCTGCTGGCCGGGGCCCCGCTGGCGGGCTGCGAGGACGGCGGCGCCGCCGCGGCCGCCGCGGCGCGCGCCCGGGGCGAGGCGGGGGAGGGCGAGGCCCCGCCGCTGGCCCGGCCCGGCCAGCGGCGGGCGCCGCCGGAGGTAGGCGATCGCCCCGAGGCCCTGGCCTACGAGGAGGTGGCCGCCTTCGTCGAGCGGCTGGGGCTCGGCGGGAGCGCCGCAGCCTTGGCCGAGTCGCTGTGGGCGCGGCTGGAGGAGCGCTAGCGCCGTGCGCATCGTGGCCGGGACCGCTCGCGGCCGCAAGCTGCTCGCGCCCCGAGGCGTCGCCACCCGCCCCACCGGCGACAAGGTACGGGGCGCGGTGATGAACCTCCTCGGCCAGTTCTTCCAGGGCGGAAGGGTGCTCGACCTCTACGCCGGCTCCGGCGCCATGGCTCTGGAGGCCCTCTCCCGCGGCTGCGAGCGGGCCACCTGCGTGGAGGGGAACCGGGCCGCGGCCGAGGCCCTGGCCCACAACGCCGCCGCCTGCGGCTTCGCCGACCGTCTGGAGATCCGCCGGGAGCGGGTCGAGGAGGCCCTGGCGCGGCTCCCCCGCGGCGCCTTCGACCTCGCCTTCCTGGATCCACCCTACGCCGAGGGGCCGGACCGGGCCCTGTCGGCGCTGGAGCCGCTGCTCTCGCCGGGCGCGCTGGCGGTGGCCGAGCACGACCGTCGGCGCCCCCCGGCCGAGCGGCACGGGAGGCTGCGGCTCCTCGACCGGCGCGCCTACGGCGGCACCGGGATCTCGATCTACCGTCTGGAGTGAGCGATACTCCCGCCCCCATGTCGCGGATCGCCATCTACCCGGGCTCCTTCGACCCCCTCACCAACGGGCACGTCTCGCTCATCCAGCGCGGGCTCAAGATCTTCGACCGACTGGTGGTGGCCGTGGCCAACAACCCCGCCAAGAAGCCGCTCTTCACGCTGGAGGAGCGGCGGGAGCTGATCCTGGAGGCGGTGGCGCGGGACCCGCGGGTGGAGGTGGACAGCTTCGACACCTTGCTGGTGGACTACGCCAAGTTGCGGGGCATCCACACCGTGCTGCGCGGGCTCCGGGCCGTCTCCGACTTCGAGTACGAGTTCCAGCTCGCCAACATGAACCGCAAGCTCGACCCGGACTTCGAGTCGGTGTTCGTCATGACCGGCGAGGACTACTTCTTCGTCACCGGGAGCCTGGTTCGCGAGGTGGCCAGCTTCGGGGGGGACGTGAGCGGCCTAGTGCCGGCCAACGTGGCCGAGGGGCTGCGGCGCAAGTTCTCGATCGGCCGGCGCTGAGCGCCGCGCCGGCGGGCTCCCTGCGCGGACGGCCGTTCCCATCCCGCCGCGAAGTTGCTATCGTCCGCCTCCCTCGCTGCCCCGGGGGCGGCCCGGGAACGCCCACAAGGAGCCAAGGATGAAGCTCGCGAAGCGACTCGACGCGGTCAAGCCCTCTCCCACCCTCGCCATCACCGCCAAGGCGAAGGAGCTCAAGGCCAAGGGCATCGACGTCGTGGGCTTCGGCGCCGGCGAGCCGGACTTCGACACTCCCAAGGTCATCAAGCAGGCGGCGGTGACCGCGCTGGAGCAGGGTTTCACCAAGTACACGCCCACCAACGGCATCCCCGAGCTGCGCGAGGCGGTCTGCGCCAAGATCGCCCAGCAGCACGGCCTGTCCTACAAGGCCAATGAGGTCATCATCAGCTGCGGCGGCAAGCACGCCCTCTTCAACCTGTTCCAGGCGCTGCTGAACCCCGGCGACGAGGTGGTGATCTTCGCCCCCTACTGGGTGAGCTACGCCGACATGGTGCGGCTGGCCGAGGGGGTGCCGGTGATCGTCCCCACCCGGCACCAGGACGGGTTCGAGCCCCGCGCCGCCGACATCCGGAAGGCCTTCACCGCCCGTACCCGGGCGGTGATCGTGAACAGCCCCTCCAACCCCACCGGCGCCGTGTTCGGCCGCGACACCCTCCAGAACATCGCCGCCGAGGTGCGCGGCAAGGAGATCCTGATCGTCTCCGACGACATCTACGACCGGCTGGTCTACAAGGGGCGCTTCGAGAACGTCCTCACCCTCGACCCATCGCTCCGGCCGCAGGTGGCGCTGGTGAACGGCGTCTCCAAGACCTACTCCATGACCGGCTGGCGCATCGGCTGGACCGCCGGGCCGGCCGACCTCGTGGCCGCCATGCAGAAGATGCAGGACAACTCCACCTCCAACCCCACCTCCATCGCGCAGAAGGGGGCGCTGGCGGCGCTGACCCTGCCGCTCGAGGAGGAGGTCGAGCGGATGCGGAGGATCTTCGACGAGCGGCGCCAGCTCATCGTGGGCAAGCTCAACCGGATCGAGGGCATCTCCTGCTTCGACCCGGGCGGCGCCTTCTACGCCTTCCCCCACATCGGCAAGCTGCTGGAGCGGAAGGCGCCGGGGGAGAAGGAGCCCATCGGGACCGACGACCGGTTCATCGCCCGCCTCCTCGACGTCCACAAGGTGGCGGCGGTCCCGGGCTCGGCCTTCGGGGCTCCCGGCTACATGCGTCTCAGCTTCGCCATCGCCGCCGATCAGATCGAGAAGGGCGTGGCCCGAATCGCCGAGATGGCGAAGAGCCTGAGCTAAGATCGCTCCCGCCCAAGCAGTCCGGGGGGACGGCTTCGGCCGGCCCCAGGGAACGCGGATCGGGGGAGCAGACCTCTCCGGAGATCCGAGGGGCCCACTTGGGTTCCCGGGCTGACGCGGGCCTTGCCGCCAGCTCGGCTCCTGCGGAGCTTCTCCATGAGAGGAGAAGCATATGGGAAGCACGCACTCTCCGAGTGCGCTGGCCGTGGTGGTCTCCGCCGTCACGCTGACCGCGTGCGCCAGCGCGCCGGCGTACCCAGGCTACGAGATGTACCAGGACACTGTGCCGCCGCCGATGGCAACCAAGGAGAAGGACGCGGCGGCCAAGACGTTCAATGTCGCGCAGGGCCGGGCCCGGGTCTACATCTACCGGACCGGAACGGAGCCCATGAAGTTCCTGGTTTGGATCGACCGGAAGATGGTCGAAGAGCTTCCGCCCCGCTCGTTCATGGTGGTCGGCATGACCGCGCGCGAACACTCGATCACCGCTTGTGACGGCCGCATCGTCCCGCCGAGGGGAGAGCCTTTCTACACCAAATCGAAAGACTACTTCGGGACGCCTCTGCCCTTCGCCCCCGAGCCGTCCAGGAACATCTACATCAAGATTTCGTCGAAGTCGTGGGTGCGTTCCCCCATCGCAAATATCGAGGTCGTCACGGACGAAGAGAAGGCGCAAGAGGAGATCCGGAAGTGCGGTCTGATCGAAAGGCGTTGGCCCGTCGAAGAGCGTTGGCCTGACGTGTTCCAGTAAAGGGATGCGCTCGAATCTCAGTCGTGCATCCCCGTCGCCAGCCAGGCCCCGCCCTGGCGGGCGAAGAAGACGAAGGTGGGGCGGCCGGAGAGGTCGGCCGCCGCCACCCAGGTCCCGGGCTGGAGCAGGGAGGCCACGCGCCGGGGCGGCTTCCCGAAGCGGGCCACCGCCTCCGCGGCGGGCAACACCGCGAGGTCGAGCAGCGCGTAGCTGGCGCCGTCGCGCGCGAGCATCGTCTCCTGCCAGCGCGCCCGCACCTCCTCGGCGCCGCGCGCGGTCCGTCCGTCGAAGCTGAAGGTGGGCGACGACAGCGCCGCCAGGTCGGCGGCGCGCCGGCCGAGCAGCGCCTCGAAGAACCTGGCCGCCGCCGTGGCCACCTGGGTCCGCTCCGGCGAGGCCGCGGCCGCCGCGGGCCGCTCGTCGGCGGGCGGCGCGGCTGGGCCTGGGGCTCGATCCGGGACGGAAGGGCCGGCCGGTGGCGGGCCCCCTGGGCCGGGTCTCTGCGTAGGGGCGGGTGTCGCGGCCGCGGGCGAAGGGACGGCGCCAGCCGGCGATGCCACCGGCTTCGGGACCTGGGCCGGTGGCCCGCCGGGGGCCCCGGCCGCCGGCCCGGCGGGCTTCGCGCCCGAGGGCCCCGTGGCGGGAGCGGTCACGGGTGGGGCGGCCCTGGTGGGCGCCGGCGGAGCGGCCGCCGGGGCACCTTCAGGCCTGGCCCCCGCCCTCGGGGCGACGCCGGCGGCGGGCGCGCCGGCAGGGGAAGCCCCCTTCGGCGCCGCCGGCTGCGGGGCGGGCGGCGCGGCCGCGGGTGGTCGGGCGGGGGGCGACGGGACCGGGCGGGTGGGAGGAGGCGTGCCAGCCGGGATGGCCTCCGGGCGGGGCTCGGGCGC
>DASRTO010000391.1:0-2099 GCA_035655915.1 Anaeromyxobacteraceae bacterium | reverse complement strand
CATGAAGATCACGATGATCTCGGTCCACTCCAGCGGCCAGCCCAGGATGAAGATGATGAACTGGGCCAGCAGCATGAACTGCACCGGGGTCATGTTGAGCGACAGCACCCATTTCTCGAGGATCTCCTGCCCGCCGAGGAGGGCGAAGCCGGCGGAGAAGATCGACGAGCCGACGAAGAGCCAGCAGACCATGGCCGTGGTCTTCCCGGTCAGGAACACCGACTCCTTGACCACGCTGAACGTCAGCCTGCGATAGGCGGCGGCGAGGAGCAGGCCGCCGCCGGCGCCCATGGCCGCGGCTTCGGTGGGCGTGGCCCAGCCGAAGATGATGCTCCCCAGCACCGCCAGGATGAGAATGGCCAGGGGGAAGAAGGAGCCCAGCATCATCTTGAAGACCTCGAGCCGCTCGAAGGTCTGGAAGGCGTAGAGCAGCAGCAGCACCAGGGCCAGGACGCCGGCCGCGATCCAGAATGTCGGAGGCGCGGGTACCCGGCCGCCCTCCGCGACGGCCGGAGCCGCTTCCGCCGGGCGAGGCTGCGACCGGCTCCGGGAGTAGCGGGAGGTCCCGGCCTCCTGCGGCGCCGCCTCGGGGGGCTCCTCCAGACCGGACTCCTCCTCCGCGCCGGGTTGGTCGTCGCTCAGGCCCATCTCCTGGAGCCCGGAGGTGTCCACCACCTCCCGGGTGGTCACCCCCCGGTAGACGACCACCGCGCCCACCACCAGCACCATGGCCGGCAGGAGCGCGATGGCGAGCTGCCGCGCCGAGGCCAGCGCCGGGACCCCGGCCTTTCGCGAGTTGACGACGGCTCCGACGAGGGCGGGGATCGCCAGGCGCCGCCGCCCGCCGGCGAGCAGCGCCGGTAGCGGGGGGAGCACGACGCGCGTTTCCGACTCCGGCGGCTTCGGCGCCCAGTCCGGCCTGAGCTTCGCCATGACCATCACGTAGGCCATGTACAGCCCGGCGAGCATGATCCCCGGCAAGAAGGCGCCTGCGTAGAGCTGGACCACCGACACGCTGGCGGTGGCGCCGTAGAGGATGAGGAGCACCGAGGGCGGGATGAGGATGCCGAGCGTCCCGCCGGCGGTGATGACCCCGGCCGACAGCTTGATGTTGTAGCCGGACTTGAGCATCGCCGGGAACGCCAGCAGGCCCATCAGGGTCACCACCGCCCCGATGATGCCGGTGGCGGTGGCGAAGACGGCGCAGGTGGCGAGGGTGGCCACCGCCAGCGAGCCGGGGATGCGGCCGATGGCGAGGTGCAGGCTCTTGAAGAGCCTCTCGATGAGGTTGGCCCGCTCGACCAGGTACCCCATGAAGACGAAGAGGGGCACGGCGATGAGCACGTCGTTGGTCATCACCGCGTAGGCGCGCTGGACCATGAGGTCCAGGGTGTGGCGCACCGCCAGCTCGGGATTCGCCGCCCGGTAGGCAATCCAGGTGAAGAGCACCCCCATGCCCATGAGCGTGAAGGCGGTGGGGAAGCCCAGCATGATGGCCACCACCACCAGGGCCAGCATGAGCAGCCCGTAGTGGCCGAGGGTCATGTGCGAGAGCGGCATGAACCAGAGCGTCGGAATGACGATCAGGGCCATGAGGATGAAGCCGAACCACAGCTCCTTTCTCATCTTCACGGCTTCGCCTCCTTCTCCGTCTCCCGCTCCACCACCAGCCGGTCCAGGGCGGCGATGTCCTCGTCCTTCACGTGGACCATCTCCTTGAGCTTGTCGACGTCGACCTCCTCCACGTCCTCCTTGCGCGAGGGCCACTCGCCGGTCTTGAGGCAGATGACGCAGCGGGCGATCTCGGCGAGGCCCTGGACGAGCAGCAGCGCTCCCGCGATGGGGATGAACGTCTTGAAGGGGTAGATGAACGGCCCCTCGGCCATGATCCCCGAGCGCTCGCGGATGGCCCAGGACTCGCCGGCGTAGATGTAGCCGGCGTAGGCCAGCGCCACGGCTCCCGGCAGGAAGAAGACGAGGTAGAGCGTGAGGTCCAGACCCGCCTGGACGCGCGGCGGGAAGAACCCGTAGAGGACGTCCCCCCGGACGTGCCCGGCCTTGGAAAGCGTGTAGGCGCCGGCCATCATGAACATGGTCCC